>JAUWSQ010000032.1 GCA_030609965.1 Candidatus Fermentibacterota bacterium | reverse complement strand
GCGCTCCGGTCAGGGCTTTCCTCCAGCCCGGCAAGTTCAGAAAGTCACAATAAACCAGAAATCCGCCTTTTGCAGGTTGAGGTCGAAAGTCTAGTCTCGCGGAACCACTCTTTTTTTACTTGACCTGTCATAACTGACCTTATCATTCTATATTTTAGAAATAATACAAATTTGATGTGAATTTGTAGAATCATTGATTGCCGGAAAATGAATCTACGGAGGTCACAAGTTTATACGATATGAATGATGAAGCAGAAGCTGGTCGCTACACTGCCGGGTTGGATAACATTTCTGCCTAATTGGAATGTACTCTTACCGAGCGCATGCAGGCTAAGGGGGCTGTAAGATGAAAGAGACCGGAAATAGAATAAAACTACTTGCAATGTTCTTCCTTCTGGCCTTCTGTTGCATTCTCACGTACTATTTCCACTCAGTGCTCGGAAGTCACATCGTCTTCTCTCACATCTTCTACATTCCCATCGTCCTCTCAGCAGTATGGTGGAGGAGGAAGGGAGTGATTGTAGCAGTATTCCTGGGAGTATCAGTATTACTCTCTCATCTCTTCTTCAAAACAAACGATCAAAACATCGAGAGTTACTTCCGGGTGCTCATGTTCGTGATTGTCTCCCTTGTAGTTGCCAGGATGAGGATGCATATAGACAGTGCGGAGGAATCTTTACAGAAGAGCGATATACATCTGCGTGCTCTGATCGGGACGATACCAGATCTTGTCTGGTTGAAAAATCTGCAAGGCATCTATATCACATGCAACTCAAAATTTGAACGTTTATTTGGAGTGAAAGAATCCGATATCGTGGGTAAAACAGATTATGACTTTGTAGACAAGGAGTTAGCGGACTTTTTTCGTGAGAAAGATAAAGCAGTCATGGTTGCAGGTAAACCAATTATGAATGAAGAGGAAATTACCTATGCTGATGATGGTCACGTTGAACTGCTCGAAACCATTAAAACACCTATGCATAATTCAGATGGCAGGCTTATTGGTGTGCTGGGTATTGCTCGCGACATAACCGAGCGCAAGAAGATGGAAGCAGCACTGCAGGATTCCGAAAATCGTTACCGCAGTTTATCCGAAGCAGCGTTTGAAGCGATCTTTATCTCTGAAAAGGGAATCTGTCTTGAACAGAATCGAGCAGCGGAGATGATGTTCGGTTACACATCTTCCGAAGCAGTTGGCAGGAGTGGTACTGAATGGATTATTCCGCAAGACCGTGAAATAGTATTGAACAATATGATGTCCGGCTATGAAGAACCATATGAAGCAACCGCTTTACGAAAAGATGGATCAACTTTTCCGGCTGAGATACAAGGGAAGATGATGCATTATAAAGGGAGAGCTGTACGGGTAACCGCATTGCGCGACATCACCGAACGAAAGCGATCGGAAGATGAACTTCGGGAGAGCGAGGAGAAGGTTCGAACTCTTTATGACTCATCAAGTGACGCGATAATGCTTCTTGATGAGAATGGATTTTTCGATTGCAATGACTCGACGTTGAGGCTTTTCGGCTGCGCCACCCGGGAGGAATTCTACAGAAGGCATCCGGCCGACTTCTCACCTCCAGCTCAGCCGGATGGCACCGATTCGATGATTTATGCCAGGAACAACATAGCATTTGCTTTAAAAGAAGGTCACAAACGATTTGAACATTTACATCGCCGTTTGGACGGTACTGATTTCCCCGCCGAGGTGCTGCTTGATGTAATGGAGCTGGGAGGCAGGAAGGTGCTTCAGGCGAGGGTCTACGACATCACCGAACGAAAGAAGGTCGATAAGGAGCAGGATAAGCTGCAAGCGCAGTTAACACAAGCTCAGAAGATGGAATCAGTGGGGCGGCTTGCAGGAGGAGTGGCTCACGACTTCAATAACATGCTGAGCGTGATCCTGGGACACTCGGATATGGCTCTTGATCAGATGGATTCGGACCACCCGTTCTTTGAAGGGTTTCAGGAGATACGCACGGCAGCCGAGCGCTCCGCGGACCTGACGAGGCAACTGCTGGCCTTTGCCCGTAAACAGACCATAACTCCAATGGTACTGGACCTGAACGAGATCGTGACAAGCATGCTCAATATGCTGCGGCGGCTCATCGGTGAGGATATTGACCTCTCCTGGCTGCCTGGGTCGGAAGTGTGGCCAATCAAGGTCGATCCGTCACAGATCGATCAGGTCCTGGCTAACCTGTGCGTCAATTCACGAGACTCCATCGAGGATGTGGGCAAGATCACCATCAGAACTAAAAATGCCTCTCCGGACGAAGCTTACTGCGCTAACTATCCGGGGTTCTACCCAGGCGAATATGTACTGCTGACAGTAAGCGACAACGGCTGCGGGATGGATAAGGAGACCCTGGATAAGATTTACGAACCGTTTTTCACCACAAAAGGGATTGGTAAAGGAACTGGTCTGGGGCTGTCCACGGTTTACGGTATCGTCAAGCAGAACAACGGCTACATCGGCGCGAGCAGCGAACCGGGAAAAGGATCAGCCTTCAGTATCTACCTGCCACGGCATGCGAATAAGCCCGAAGTGGTGCAAAAGGAAGACTCGACAGAACCGGCTCAACGAGGACACGAAACCATCCTGCTGGTGGAGGACGAACCGTCGGTCATGGAAATGACCACGATAATGCTGGAACGCCAGGGCTACATCGTGCTGCCCGCCTCTACGCCGGAGGAGTCCATCAGTCTGGCAAGAGAACTCTCGGGCGAGATCAATCTGCTCGTGACCGATGTGGTTATGCCGGAGATGAACGGACGGGATCTGGCCTGTAAACTCCTGTCCTTTTACCCGAACCTCAGATGCCTGTTCATGTCAGGCTACACAGCTAATGTGATTGCCCTCCAGGGAGTGCTGGACGAGGGTGTGTTCTTCATCCAGAAACCGTTCGCGCTGAAGAACCTGGCCATGAAGGTACGAGAAGTGCTGGATAGTGAATCAGGAAGACCCGGAGAAATGCACGAATGAATATGAGCGCTTTGACTGGTGGTTCTGTCATAAACCATTAGAGAAACAGGCCTGTCAGGAAAGGGGAAGGCAATGCCTTCCCCTTTCTTAATAGTTCAGGAAATTACTACAGACCCTCTTCTTCGGTGTCTGCTTCTTCGATTCCCGGGAGATCCCCGATGAAAACCTGCGGGTAATACTCGGGATCGGCATCAAAGGCAAGGAACTGATTCTCCTTGATTATAACTCCCCAGGTACTGGCCCTGGAGCCGGCATCGAGAGCAGCGGTGAAGAGAAGGTTACCCTCCATGTCGTAAACGTTGAAGGAAGGAGTCCGTGTTGTTCCTTTAGTTACCCAGATTCTGTCAAGCTCATCAACCCAGAGTCCTTCTATTGCCGAATTGTACGGATCGGGTTCCCAGTTGGCCATTGACTCGGGCATTCCCTGCTGGATCATCATGTTGTTCACCAGTTCAGTTTCAAGATCGATCTCTTCCTGTGTTTTAAGCACTCTTACGAAATTCTCATCTGTTATGGCGAACAGTTCTTCCCCTTCGGGGCTCCATACGGTAAATTCATACACTTCAGTGGACATGGACGCGGTAAGAACGATTCCCTCAGGAGTAGCTCCGAAGTAGAGTATATCATCCTGCATTGTACTCAGGTCCGCAGGATCGAAGGGTGACATGCTTTCAAAATAGACTACGGATGGTTCAGTCTCACCGATCTCCCATCTCGCGATGGTGAAACCCATGAACATGCCTTCCTCGTTCTGGAGGAAGTCAGGTTTCATACCTACGATTGCGCCGTTATCTACTCCAACAATACCACCCGGTGGTGCAGGTAAAAAGCCCTGAACATCCATCATGTATTCCATTTCGGAATTGAAATAGATCAGTTTTCCCCCCATTGCGTCCGAAACCACAACTCCCGGTTCCAGGGAATCGGGAACAGCAAACTCGGAAACAACGATGCCCTCTTCAACGGGGAAGAAAGACATTCCCCCTCTGGGAAGCAGAAATTCACCGGGGCCGCTGCCCTGGCGGCCGATTCGCTGAACGAATTCACCTGAAGTAGAGAAGATGCTTATGCAGCATCTCTGAAGATCCAGTATCGCAATCTCTCCTTTTGATGTAATGTCGACTCCGGCTATCTGGCCGAAAACATAGTTGCTGTCTCCTATTTCGATTCCAATTGAATCGGACAGGATAAGGTACTCATCCGCTTCGGGAAGTACGTACTCCTCCGCGGCTGCGGCTTCAACGTTATCTCCATCTGCAGATATATCCTCTGCCGGCTGCTCTCCGCAGGCAAGCGCGAGAATAAGAACACTGAACATCAGTACCAGTAGCTTTTTCATCTCTTTAACCCCTTTTTCTTTCTACAGGCTGAAATAGAGGGAATGCTCCTTCGGATGAGGGCTTCCCTGGAAACTTTTAACTTCTTCTCTCTTCATCTTAATATAATCATCTATCATCTCTTTCGAGAAAACGTCTCCGTCTTCAAGGAATTCCCTGTCTGCTTCAAGCGCATTCAGGGCATCTCCCAGGTTTCGAGGAAGCATGTGAAGGTCATCCGTATTGTAACCCTCCGCAAAAACATTCTCATCAATCGGACCGTAACCGAGTTTCTCAGGATCCATTCCCTTTTTCATCCCGTCAATTGCAGCCATAAGTATCGCGCTCATCGAGAGGTAGGGGTTGCTGATCCCATCGGGAACCCTGTACTCGAACCGCATTGAATCTGCTGTTCTCGCATAGGATGGAACCCTTATGGCAGCGCTTCTGTTGGGACCGGAAAAGAATCTGAATACAGGCGCCTCCTGCCCCGGAACAAGCCTGTGGTAGCTGTTAACCGAAGCGTTGCTGAAGGCACATACTGCGGGAGCATGAAAAAGAATGCCTGCAATTGCGTTCAGGGCGGTTCTGCTGAGATTGCAGTAGCCTTCTTCATCAAAGAAGATCCTTTCCTGTTTATCTGTCATGAAAATGTGAAAATGCATGCCGGAGCCCGGTTCGCCTTCGGCTGGTTTCGGCATGAATGTTGCGGAGAGGCCGTGTTTCAGTGCAACATTCCGGACAATGTGCTTTGTCAGCATAACATTGTCCGCTGCGCTGAGAAATGGAGAGAAGTTTACTTCCACCTCACTCTGACCCATCCTGCCCACCTCGTGGTGATGGTATTTAATCTGTATTCCTGCCTGCTGCATCATCATTGCAATCTCAGACCTTATATCATGAAGGCTGTCCACAGGATACATCATATGGTACCCGGATTTGCAGGCATGAATAAAGCCTTTAGCATCGCTGATTTTAGAATTATCCGGGTTCTCTATGCTTCCCACCCGGTATCCCTGGCTTCCCCGTTCGGACCAGAAGCAGGCTTCGTCGAAAATGTAAAATTCGAACTCAGGAGCCCAATAACTGTCCGTGGCAAAACCAGAGTTCCTGAGATAATTGACTGCCTTTCTGGCTATACTTCTGGGATCCTTTGGAAAGGCTTCTCCGTTTACCGGATCAACTATATCTGCGAAGATCACAAGTGTTTTTCTCTGGGTGAACTTGTCCTCAAAAACTCTTCTGGGATCGGGTCTCAGAATAAGATCCCCGGCTTTCGTCTTAGTCATACCCGCCAGTGTGGATCCATCAAACCCTACTCCGCGCAGAAAAAACTCTTCATCCACCATAGATGCCGGTACTGTTACATGACGCCAGTGTCCCATAAGATCGGTAAATCTTATGTCTAGCTCATCGTAATGCTCATTCGCAATTTTCTCAAGTTGAATTTGCACGGTTTTGTCAGACACCACTTTTATCCTCCCGCGTATGCTCTGTTTTCCTAATGTATGAATCTACTATTCCGTCAAGATATCCTTCAATATCGGAGTCGGGTATCCCATCTGTTATTGTTCCATCGATGAATAGCTGTATTCCGGATGGAGTTCCGATGAGAGCTATATCAGCATCTCGCGCTTCACCCGGTCCATTAACTTCGCACCCCATCACTGCTATGGTGATATTACCTGTTTTTCCTTCGATACTCTCCTGAACCGATTCAGCGATACCGGCAACATCTATCCGGGACCGGGCGCATGTCGGACAGCTTACGACCCTCGGAAACCTCCGCCTTATATCAAGTGAGGAGAGAATCTCCCATCCCACCACAGGTTCCTTCTCGGGTGAACCTGATAGCGAAACTCTTAACGTGTCACCGATCCCTTCCGCCAGCAGAACAGAAAGTGCCACAGCACTTCTCACGCTTCCTGTAAGTAGTGGCCCTGCTTCGGTAACACCCAGATGAAGCGGGTAATCACACTCAGCTGATGCCAGCCTGTTGACCTCCACTGTAAGCATGGGATCACTTGACTTCAGAGAAAGAACAATGTCCAGGAAACCGGTTTCCTCAAAGAGGACCAGATGTCTATGTGCGGCGGCCCACATAGAATCTCTATTCACACCTCCGTATTTATCCCTGAGATCTCCCGGTATGCTGCCGGAATTAACTCCTATGCGGATAGGAACCTGCCGTTCTGATGCTTTTTCGGAGATTTTCCAGATATCAGACTTTCGTCTTATGTTTCCCGGGTTGAGCCTCAGCTTGTCTGTTCCGGCTTCAAGCGCCAGTATAGCAAGCTCCGGGTCGAAGTGGATGTCCGATACCACGGGAACGGGGGATCTTTCTATAATGCTTCTCAGAGCAACAGCTGATTCCCTGTCCGGAATTGCTACACGAACGATTTCAACTCCCCGGCTTACCAGCATGTTTATCTGACTGCAGACAGCTTCAACATCGGTAGTGGGAACGTTCGTCATGGATTGAACGGATATGGGTGCCCCGCCCCCTATCGGCAGCTCTCCAGCTAAAACTTGTCTTGTGCGGGACCTGCTGATACTAATGCCCATTTTCCTCCAGACACAACATCACAATACCATTAGGTATGGATAAGTATAGAAATATGCACACCGGGAAGCATTATTACAAGTTTTGTAAGTGACGTCCGTCCTCAGCTGTTAAGGCTGTTACAACTCTGGGCCGACCGGCATAATCGTTCCACGCTTTTACATTTTCCCATAGAGTGTCTTTCTCAAGTGTTTCCGAAACTGTATCCACCTGTTCCCGGTCAAGTTCAAGGGCAAGAATCCCTCCTTTTCGCAGAATCGCCGGAGCGGAAACAATTAATGAGAGGACCAGGTCAAGTCCGGAATTCCCTCCGTCAAGCGCAATCAGGGGATCTCCATCCCTTACTTCAGGCTCAAGATCACGGATCTGATCTGAAGGAATGTAAGGAAGGTTAGCGATAATCCCATCGAGTTTTCCAGTATCCCGTCTGAAGGCTTCGATCAGGTCGGTTCTGACCAGTATCAGGTTACGGGCATTGAAAAGCTTTTTATTCTCATACGCAAGGGCCAGGGCGGAGCGGCTGATGTCCGTTCCGATTACAAGTGCGGCCGGGAATTCCAGAGCCAGTGAAACCGCTATAACACCGGATCCGGTGCCAACATCGAGAATGTACTCAGGCTCCGACAGCTCATTAATGAACAGCTCGGTGAGGTACTCCGTTTCGGGCCTCGCTATAAGGGCTCCCGATCCTGCAATGAACGAACGGCCCAGGAAATCCACCTTCCCTGTAATATGCTGAAGAGGCTCCCTGTTTTTCCGCCTTCGGACTGTCTCTCTGTATTTATCCAGACAGGACTCGTGCAGATCACATTCATGGTTCAGATATAGTTCGTGCCGTTTCCAGTTCATTAAATCGCACAGTAACAGTTCTGCTTCCAGCCTGGGCGATTCAAGCTCACCCAGTTCCGCTTCAGCCCATCTGCAGGCCTCAAGAACGGTCATATCACTGTCCTGACGAAACCTCCGAGAGGAGTCTTTCCTGCTCGGCTTCATTAAGCGGTTCTATGATCTGGTCAAGATCCCCGCTGAGAACGTCTTTCAATGAATGAAGAGAGAGGTGAATTCTATGGTCGGTGACTCTGCCCTGTGGAAAATTGTAAGTTCTGATCTTGGCGCTTCTGTCTCCCGAACCGACCATACTCTTCCTGGTTTGGGCCCGTTTGGCATTCTCCTCTTCCTGTTTTTTCGCGAAGAGCCTTGATCTGAGAACTTTCATAGCCTTTGCTCTGTTTTTATGCTGGCTCTTCTCGTCCTGGCACGAAACGACCAGCCCTGTTGGTATGTGGGTAATCCGCACAGCGGAATCCGTTGTATTTACACTCTGCCCTCCAGGGCCTGAAGAGCGGTAAACATCGACTCTGAGATCCTCCTGACTAACTGTAATCTCTACTTCCTCAACCTCCGGGAGAACGGCCACCGTACAGGCAGAAGTGTGAATCCTTCCGGAGGTTTCCGTTTCAGGAACCCTCTGTACTCTGTGTACGCCTGCTTCGAACTTCATTCGGCTGTAGACACCCTTTCCTCTCAGGGCGAAGGTCACTTCCTTGAATCCTCCCCTTTCAGAACCACTGCTGCTGAATATTTCCTGGGACCATCCGTTCTTCTGAGCGTAAGCCGTGTACATCCTGTAAACGTCTGAAGCAAACAAAGCGGCCTCTTCTCCACCTGTTCCAGAGCGAATCTCGACGATGACATCCCTGTTGTCGTTAGGATCGGGGGGAATGAGAAGCATTTTCAGCTGGTGTTCAAGTTTCTCAAGTCTCATCTCCATTTCGGGAATCTCCAGGGCGGCGAGAGCTGCCAGTTCCCGGTCATCATCTTCCAGCAGTTCTTTTGTCTCTTTGAGGGATGAACCGACCTCTTTAATTTCTCCAATGGCACTGAGGATTCTTGCCAGGCCGGCGCGCTCGAAGGTTAGCGAACGGATAAGCGAGGGACGTTTAAGAGTCTTCGGGGAACACAGGCTTTCGTCGATTTCACTGAGCCTCTGCTCCATGGATCCCATATCAAAGGATTTCATTATCCTCCTCGGGGTGGCTATCCTTGTCCTGGTCAAGTATTTCAACATCAGGCCCGGGATTTCTGCCCAGAGAAACGTATAAAGACGCAACTGCCACTTCGATCTCCCTTATTCCCGCTTTTCTTGTAGTTAGCTTCTGAAGCAGGAGTCCCGGAGCTGTAACAGCCTTTGCAATCGCTGAAGTCTCGAGATGTTTGTCCGCCAGCTTGAGCAGTTCATAGCTCAGCCCCATTACAAGAGGAATGAGAGGCAGATGGTAGAGCACTCTGATTAAAGCACTTGGGTTGTATCCTGTAAGCAGTATAACGAGCGAATCGAAGACCCCGTAGAACAGTATGGTACCAAGCATGACAAGGAGCAGAAAACTGGTACCACACCTCTGATGCAGTGGACTCTGCTCAACTGCTTCTGCAGCAAGAGGCGTCAGCCCCTTCTCCCAGGCGTGAATAGTCTGATGTTCAGCACCATGATACATGAATAGCCTTCTTACCTCAGGCATGAATGATATTGCGCACAGATATAGTAGGAAGGCGATCAATCGGAACAGGCCTGCCAGCATGTGGATTCCGAACTGATGCCCAGCTGCGGAAGAACCGCTTTCGAGTATCCATTTGCTGCTCTGCAGCGGCAGCCAGGCAAAAAGAACGATGGCGAGCGCGAATGCAAATACTGTAGTAAGGATAGTTGAAAAACCCGAGCCTCCATTCTTTTTATCTGAGTCTGAAGATTCCTCAGCTATTTCTGCTGACCAGTTAAGGGCTTTCATTCCAAGCCTCAGAGTATCGATCAAAGTAGCTGCACCCCTGAAAACAGGTTTGGTCCATATACTGCCGCAGTTCTTGAGTTCTTTTATTTTTAGTTTTTTGACGAGGATAGTACCATCGGGTGTTCTAACCGCAACTGCAGTGGAAACGGGGGAACGCATCATCACTCCCTCAAGCACCGCCTGACCGCCGGTTTTCGATTCCTCTGGAGCTGTCTCGCTGTTATTTGCTGAATTGTTATTCATTTTTCTCCTACAAAAAACTTAGAAAAAGGAAGGGGGAGCGTCGAAGCTCCCCCGGTCATACTCAGATTCTACAGCTACTTTGCGCTGTCTTCTTTTTTACCGTATCTCTTCAGGTACTTGTCTACCCTGCCTGCCGAATCAACCAGTTTCTGTTTCCCGGTATAGAAGGGATGACAGTTTGAACAGACATCGAACTTCTTGTCACTGCCTGTTGAGCGGGTCTTGATCTTGTTTCCGCAGGTACAGCTGAATGTTACTTCACTGTATTGGGGATGCATATCCTTTTTCAATTTATTTCCTCCATGTCAGCAAGCAGAATAAGTGGTATCATTCTGACATTGAACCCATTGAGTCAAGGAATCTCTTGTTCGATTTATGCTTCGAGAGCTGCTTCTTCAAGACTTCCATGGCTTCAACCGGGTTCATGTCAACGAGGATTTTCCTCATGATCCATATTTTGCCCAAGCTATCTTCATCAACCAGAAGCTCTTCCTTCCGGGTGCCTGATTTCGTTATGTCGATCGCAGGAAATATTCTTCTGTCCGCAAGGCGTCTGTCAAGAACTATTTCCGAATTACCTGTGCCTTTGAATTCCTCGAATATAACCTCATCCATTCTGCTTCCGGTATCCACCAGAGCTGTGCCTATTATAGTAAGGCTTCCTCCTTCAACAATATTCCTTGCAGCACCGAAGAATCTTTTCGGTTTCTGAAGGGCATTGGAGTCTACTCCTCCTGAAAGGATCTTGCCCGAATGAGGCATCACCTGATTGTTTGCTCTTGCAAGCCTTGTTATGGAATCCAGAAGAATTACTACATCGTAACCGCTTTCAACGAGTCGTTTGGCTTTCTCAAGAACCATATCGGCTATCTGGATGTGTCTTTTAGGGTTTTCGTCGAATGTGGATGCAATAACCTCTCCCTGTACGTTCCTTCTCATATCCGTTACTTCTTCAGGACGCTCATCAATAAGGAGAATCAGAACTTTAGTGTCGGGATGGTTAGCGTATATACTGTTTGCCAGATGCTGAAGCAGTATGGTTTTGCCGGCTCTGGGAGGAGATACTATCAAAGCTCTCTGTCCCTTGCCTATCGGAGCAAGAAGATCAAGTATCCTGCCGGACATGCTCTCCGGAGTGGTCTCGAGGATAAATCGCTCTTCCGGATAGTAAGGAGTAAGGGTGTCAAACCGTGGCCTACTCTTTAGCTCATCAAGACTTCTCCCGTTAACACTCTCCAGCCTGAGAAGAGCAAGGTATTTCTCTCCGTTCTTCGGCTTTCTCACCTGTCCTGAGATACTATCACCAGTATTCAGATTAAAACGCTTGATCTGGGATGGAGAAACATAAATATCCGTGGATGAGGGTAGATAACTACCTTCATTGGATCTAAGAAATCCGTATCCTTCCGAGAGAACTTCCAGTACACCTGTTGAAAATTCCAGACCGTTCTTCTCTGTCTTATTTTCAAGCAGCTTTACGATGAGGTCTTTTTTTCGGATTCCAGATACTTTTTCGATCTCCTTTTCCTTTGCCAGAGCCTGGAGTTCAACAAGCGTCTTCTTTTCAAGGTCATTCTGTGATAATCCGTGCATCGGTTTTCTGCTCATTTATCCTCTTCAGTTCGGGTTTGACCAACGAAATTTATGCGTTGAAAGCACCTGCTAAGAAAGCCGGCACTGTATCTTTTTGAAAGTTATGTGTTATCTGGCTTTTAAAGCTTTCTGGTCCGCGCGGTATCAGGGGATCTTTCGATGATTTCCATATAAGCAACATATTAATCTGAAATTTTGTCCCTATCGTCAACCCCTGCGGGACAGTATGGTAAAATTCAACAGGGACGACAACCTTTCATTTTCACATATTCGTATCTATTCAGTATCCGCGAAGCGCAATGCAGCAACAATAGCATTGGAGTAATAAGCATTTTGAGAATTCTTAGAATTGCCGGATATGCCGCTCTGCTGGTGCTGTTCCTCGTTCTGGCTTCCGGCAGATTCCGAAACAGCGAATCGTACACGGCTGATCCTGTCCTGCTGCTTCTTGGAACGGGCCTGCTGCTCCTTTCAGCAGCGCTCGCACAGCTTGCTCAGAAAAGAATTGTACGTGCAGACAGCAGGATCATACTCTACTGGATCTGTGCTGGCCTTCTTGCAGGCGTCCAGCTCACAGGAGGCTCAGACAGCATCTTTTATTCTGTCTATCTGCTCTTTCTTATGTGGGCATCGCTGCCCTCGAATGATGGTTCGGCAACTGAGCTGGGCCTTGTTATCGGCTTTACCGAAGCATTCTCCCTTCTCAACGCCTCCATCTGGGCAGGGGGAGAGCCTCTCATCTCCAGGATTATTCCATTACTCCTTCCCGCTCTGAAGGCGCTTCTTGTTCCTTTCCTTTTCGGTCTTGCATCAGACTGGCTTGCGGAGAGAGAGTTCTATCAAGGAGATTGGGGTCACTCGAGGGAGAAGAAAAAGGACGATTCCTATCCGCTCCTTCAGATATTACATAAGAACAGCAGAGCCGATTCAACCTGTCTGTTCATCCGAAGTGATGATGGCTTCTACCGGCTGGCTGAACATGTTGCAAACGATAAAATCGTTATTTCAAGATTCATGCTTCCAGAAAAGCAGAGACTGGCAAGAATAGCTGAGAGCAGTACCAAAACTACTATCATCATCGCAAACTCAACAGAGGAGCGTTCGGAACTGTCACCGTACCGTTTCCCCGGGGCGGAGGATGGGGACCCTCTCTGGATTATCCTGTGCCCTCTCAGAGGGGAGACTGCTCTCGAAGGTTTTCTACTGCAGGATTTTTCCGCGAATAGACCACCTGACAGTATTATCCCGGATCTGGAAAACATCTCTGGAATTCTTCTGGAAACATACAGCAGAGAGGTCTCTCCCGTTTGGGATGAATTTACGTGGATGGCAAAACTCATTACCGCCTGCAATGATAGCAATCTGGACAGAGCCGTACATGGAATGGCAGGTATACTCTCAGAATTAATACCGGAATCAACGATTTCAATAGCCGACGTCGACAATAGGCACCACAGAACAAGGGTATGGGTTTCAAGAGGTCCTCTTGCCAGGTGGCGACGGGGAAAGACCTTCGACAGTTCCGCGGGAATGGCCGGATGGATCTTAAAGAACAGAGTTCCGTGCAGGCGTTCAAGGATAAGGTCTGGAGGAAAGAATGTACATGCGTTCACACTCGAACCGGGCATGCATGACAGAGCAGGAAGCTGTATGGGAGTTCCTGTCATCAGGGAGAAAGAAGTCATCGCACTGATAATGGCCGAACACGAGGACGATAATACCTTCATGCAGTATCACGAGGGAATTCTGCTGACAGCTGCGGGAATGTTCTCAATGAGGGAAGAACTTGCCGGTCTGAGGCAGAGGTTCAAGAATATTTCCGGCAGGGATACGCTTACGGGGCTTCCAGGCATAACCCTTCTGGACAGGCATCTTCATCAAATGGCCAAGGAAGTCCAGACATACGGCTGGTATGTTGGCCTGATTGTTGCGGACATTGATGGCTTCGGAGCAATTAATAGAACGCTTGGTTATGTACAAGCCGACCGTCTGCTGATTGATGCTTCTGAACGTTTCCGAAACTGTTTCTCGGGGGATGTATTCATCGCCAGGACAGGACCTGACAGTTTTGCTGCCTGCATTCCCAGAGCAGGCAAAGCGGTGATGGAAGCTATGAGTCAGAGGGCGGCAGATGCTCTTTCATTTAAATATCTTGGAAAGATGCCTGATTCTTTCGCATCTGTTTCCGCTTCAATTGGATGTGTTTACACCCACATTAACAGAACGGTACTGCTGCTCACCGGAGAAGCCGAAAAAGCCGTATCGGACGCCCGGACAGCCGGTCATGGCACCTGCGTTGTACGAAAGATCGGTCTTTTAGTACAACAGAAGAACCGATGACAACAAGGACTCTCGCTGTAACGGTTGTGAAAGTTGTGAAAAGAGTCTTTCTATTTACAATGCTGGGAGGAATCTTCTACCTCAGTCATCAACCGTCATTGAAAGTGATCCCTCCGCTTTTTCTACATCAGGATAAAGTCCTTCACGCGGGGATGTATTTTCTCTTATCTATTTCCATGATCGTAAACCGTGACCTCTGCAGAAGCCTTCGGCCTGTTCCGATCATGTTCTTCCTGGGGTTCATTTATGCTGTCAGCGACGAGATTCATCAGAGCTTCATTCCAGGGAGGGATTGCTCAGCAGGTGATATGCTCGCGGATATTGTGGGTCTTTCAATTGGTTTATCACTATATTTGTGGTATCGCAGGAAGCGACGGAAGACCTGTCAGCAGCTGATGGATTCTTCTTGACATTAATTCCATTATCGTTAAGATTCTATATTGGTGTCTAGCTGTACGAGTATATGAAAATGTATGAGTACTTTTGTATTATGGTAAGTAACCCAAACCGAATGAAATCGAGAGGAGGTGCCAGGTATGCTCAAGGCGAGAACAAAGTGTTTCTGTCTTGGACTCCTGACAGTATCTCTGCTTCTGGCAGCATGCGGACCCAGCGCCGCAGAGCTTCAGGCAAGAGACGATGCCCGTGTAGCGGCTCTTGCTGCAGAAGCCAGAGCAGATGGTCTTGAGGAGGAACTTGCAAACCTGCCGGGTCAAATCGCAGACGGACTTGTACAGATTGCGGAACTTGAAGCAGAACTTGCTGAACTACAGGCAGAATACTATTCACTCGGCGGCGAAAGCCGATAGCAGGGAAAGGGGAAAACAATGAAGCGTACTCTAGTATTAGCTCTGATGATTTGCCTCGGCCTTGCATCAACAGGTCTGGCAGAGACCTGGACGGCCGAGGAGCTTTCAGCGTATTCACAGGCTGAAATCGAAGCAATGGGAGATGACGACATTCATCTTCAGATAGCTTACTGGGAATGGAGAAAAGCCGAGGCGGATGCCCGTATCGATATACTCGAACCTCAGGTACTGCCTCTGCGTGACGAGTATGCGGTAATCACTGCTCGGATCGCCGAACTGACAAGCGAGATCAACGCCCTGCGGGCAGAGATCGCACGTCTTCTCGGCTCCGGTGTCCAGCATACAATTATTGATGGTGAATGCCTCTGGTTAATAGCATCCTATCACTACAACTACGGTGATGGTTCGCAGTGGCCTGCTATCTACGAGCGCAACCGCGACACCATCAGCGATCCTAACCTTATCTACGCGGGACACTCTCTCTGGGTTCCACTGCCTATGCTCAGCAGATACACAGTTATCGAGGGAGACTACCTCGGTAAGATTGCTGGTTTCAGCAGAGTATACGGCGACAGAGGTATGTGGCCTCAGCTTTACGAAGCTAACCGCAGCATAATCAGTGATCCTAACCTGATTTACCCCGGACAGATTCTTGACATTACCCGCTCTGCGGGTTTTGGAGGAACACGCTAGAATTATCAGCGGATCTGGAAGGCTCTTCACACTTTATGTGGAGAGTCTTCCTTTTATCTGAAAGAACTTACTGAATGCAAGATCATTCAAGAGAGTCAAAAATAGATCTTTCAAGAGAATCTGCGGCCAGGATATTCGGCACCGGTGACAGCAACCTGAGGTATATCTGTAGAAAGCTTGGCGTCAAAGCCGTTTACCGGGACGGCTGTCTTAGTCTTTCCGGCAGCGGACCATCAGTAGAAATGGCAAAAGCAGTTATTTCAAGGCTGGAGTACGAAATTACAGTTTCAGGCAGCCTGAGCGATCACAGTATTGACGCAGCATTGAGTTTTCCAGAAAAACATGATGTAACCCTTGAATTCTCCGTTCCGGGGCCTGCAGGGCGGATAATTCCAAAAACCGCCGGGCAGGAGGAATACCTGCGTGCAATTAAAAATTCCGAGCTGGTATTCTGTATTGGTCCTGCGGGTACTGGAAAGACATTCCTTGCTGTTGCAAGTGCTGTAGCTGCCCTTACGGACGGCGAGGTTGACAGAATAGTCATTTCAAGACCTGCAGTTGAAGCCGGAGAAAGGCTGGGGTTCCTGCCGGGAGACCTTCAACAGAAGATAGACCCTTATCTGAAACCTGTATACGATGCGCTGGACGATACTCTATCACCTGCAAGAGTGAGAAGATCTCTGGATAACCGGATTATTGAAGTCGCGCCCCTTGCATATATGCGGGGAAGAACCCTGAACAACGCATTTGTTATCCTCGATGAAGCCCAGAACACAACAATAACACAACTTAAGATGTTTCTCACAAGGCTGGGATACAGCTCAAGGGCGGTCATTACGGGAGACATAACCCAGATTGACCTCAAACCCCCGTCATCTTCGGGGCTCGTCGTAATAAGAAAGATCCTTTCGGGTATAGAGGGTATAGCATTCACACACCTTGACCAGAAAGATGTTGTAAGGCATCCTCTTGTCCAGAGTATTATTTCTGCTTTTGAACGAGATGAAAACCGAGAGGCACACCGATGAAAATCCGGAATTTACTCAGCGGCAGTCTTATTGCAACTGTCTTCATCGGCACTTTTTATCTCTTTTTCATGCCTGACAAGCATATTATCGATCTTGAATTGAATGTCGGTCAGACCCTCCCTCATGATATAGTTGCTCCAGTAGATTTCGACCTTCCGTACAATGAGGAGGATTTCGAAGAACTTCGCAATGGGATGCAGGAATCCATACCGGTACATCTCAAGTTTGACCATGAGGTCTGGCAACCCCTCCAGAACAGACTTTATCCTATGCTGCTTCTTGCAACATACGACTCCTCTTTTGCCAGCGGAATGGTTACGGAACTGCAATCCATTTACGAAGAGGGTGTGTTCGACCTTGTCGATGTTCGTGAGTATTACGATGGAGATAGAGCCGTTCTTCTTGACTCCTCCGGAACCGAGGACAGGCAGCTTTTTGATATCAACGAAATCGATGATGTGAAGGATATTCTTGAAATAAGAATGTCAGTGTGGAATTTCTCCGGTGATGATCTTGCCGAGATATCCTCCATTCTTCACCCCAACCTTATAGTGGATGACTCCTCAAGGCAGGCAAACACGGAGATCGCACTCGCAGGGCTCAGTAATATCGATACAACAATAACAGCGGGAAGTGTCCTTCTCCAGGCTAATGAGCAGGTAACCTCAAGAACCATCGACTATCTGGATCACCTGAAGAATACAGCAATGGAAAACCATCGTTTCAAACATGTTATAAGCCTGCTTCTTCTTGTTTTACTGGTAATGGGAATGGCATTCTTCTACGTTCATGACCTTATGCCGGATACATGGGCAGCGGCAAACAGGTTCCTTCTGCTGGGAGTGATATGGGTGCTTTCCCTTGCCGCAACCGGAACCCTGTGGATGGTTCTTAAGAACAGTGCCAGTTATCCATGTGCATCCCTGGTCACATTCGGAGCGGCCCTGACAAGTATTTTCTTCCACAGAAGGCACGCGGTCTTCTTTACATTGATCTTCTCTATGGTTCTCGGTCTTGTTCATCCTCACCCATACTCCGTTGCACTCATTTCGGCAGTATCGGGAATTCTGGTCTCTCTTACCGTATGGGATGTCAGGGAAAGACGCAGCGTTCCTGTCGCTATAGGTCTGGCGGCCGCGGGCGGCGTTGGCGTATTTCTTCTTCTTCAGATGCTTAACACATCTCTCTATTCATCATCTCTGTCAGAATCTATTCTGGGCCTTCTGCTCGTTCCCGTTATAGGTATAGGTTCGGCACACGCGCTTCTATTCCTTTTTGAAAGGATTTTCGGGGTTTATACGGTTCTATCCATTGATGAAGTCAACAAGACAAACCATCCTCTTCTTAAGCAGATGCGGGAAGTTGCCCCCGGAACATGGAATCATTCTCAAACGGTCGCTGAACTAGCCGGGCGGGCAGCTGCAGCTATCAATGCCTGGGAATCACTCGCTTCCGCAGGCGGATATTTCCATGATATTGGCAAGATGACTGATCCTGAATTGTTTATAGAAAACCAGAGAAACATGGAGAACCCGCATGACAGAATGAACCCGTGGGAAAGTGCCGTAAAGATCCTTTCACACGTGAGAGACGGAGCTGCGATGGCAGAAAAGGCAAAGCTTCCCAGAGCCGTCATTGATATTATACAGCAACATCACGGGGTTGGTCTCACTAAATACTTCTACAATAAAGCCATGCAGGAATCAAGTGACCCCGGGAGCGTGAAGAAAATCGATTTCTCCTATTCAGGTCCAAGGCCTTCAACTGTAGAGGCAGCTCTTGTACTGCTTGCGGATCAGGCGTCATCTGCCACCAAGAACCTTATTACTCCCGAAGGGGTAGCTGAACTCGTCGCAAGGGTTATAGACGAAAATGATCTCGATGGTGAACTTGATGACTGTCATCTTACCAGACGAAACCTCAAAACCATCGTAAGTGTGTTCACTTCTGTTATTGAAAGTAAGTTCTACAAGAGGGTTAGTGATTATCCAACAGGTGATTCAAATGACTGACATAAGCGTAATTCTTGACAACCCTGGATTCTGCGCTGAAGAAGTAAAAAGCCTGATCGGAGACCTGATGGAGGGCTGCGTTGAAGTGGTTCTTGCAGATCCAGGATACCTCAGGGTTCTGAACAGAGATTACCGGCATATTGACAGAGCTACCGATGTGCTTTCGTTTGATCTGGCTCTTCGGGAAGAGGACAGGCCTGAGGGCACGATATACGTTGACGGTAGGCTGTTCCCGCCCATTGAAGCATTGCTTGAGCGGATCTTTCACGGTTACCTGCACCTTAAAGGATATTCCCACAGTAACGATAAGGATGCCGCTATCATGAACAGGGAAGTTGATTCTCTTGTGGCGGATGCCCTTGGAAATCAGGTGGAGAATTGATTACAGCCGTTGTCATATACCTTTCCTCTCTTCTTGTGCTGTTCCTTTCCTCGGGAATCAGATCCTGCATCCCTGAGATTGTTCTCTCAAAGGGCAGAGATCCTTCAGAACGGAGACAGGTAGCATTTTTTCACCTTGAAATACTATGGTTGATGAATTTTGCCGCTATGGCCTGCTCCGGAGTTGGTGCAGTGCTTCTTGCGGGAGAATCATCTATATATATTAATATTCCATATTGGATTACAGTACTTCTTCTTATACTTACCGCATTCTTTCTTTCTGTGATTCTGCCGTCCCTCATAGCAAAAAGGAATGCTCTTCGTTTGTTATCCATCCTCAAGTTCCCCTACTGGATAATCTCCCTTCCCTTCCGTTTACCTGCTCTTCTGATTTTCCGCAGCAGCAGGGATGATAGTCCGGATTTCGCAGACTGGCTGATCACCACTCCCGATGTCATCTGGCTGGAAAGACGCAGGGAGAAGGGTGATCCGGGAGAATTTGAAAAAGAGCAGGAACTTATGGACAGCATTATTGATTTTTCTGATAAGATCGTCAGAGAGGTCATGGTTCCCAGAATCGACATTGTATGCGTGGAAATAAATGCGGATCTCTCCAAAGTGGTCGATGAGCTGAAAAGGGCGGGACACTCAAGAATACCGGTTTACGAAGAGAGGATAGACAATGTCCGCGGAGTGCTGTACGCCAAGGATATTCTTGTTCTTCTATCCGAGGATGAAAACATTTACGAGCTGAGAAGTCTTCTGAGAAAACCGTACTTCGTGCCCGAGTACAAGAGGATTGATGAACTCCTTCGCGAGTTCCAGTCGAACAGAATACATATGGCGATCGTGGTTGACGAATACGGTGGAACAGCCGGGCTTGTGACAATAGAAGACATCATGGAAGAGGTCTTTGGCGAGATTCTGGATGAACATGATAAGGAAGCCCTTCTAATAAAGAAACTCAATGATAATTCATATATACTGGACGCTCGCATACCTATAGACGACCTTAACGAACTGCTTGACACAACATTCGAAGATAACGATTACGAAAGTCTCGGAGGCATGATCTACCAACTTATGGGTAAGATACCCCGCCAGTATGATACTTCCGATCTCTCAGGCTACAGGTTCACCGTTGAACAGATAAGGGCTCAGCGGATTCTCTTTGTCAGAGTAGAACCCCTTGAAGGCCAAGGGGATGAATCGGACTGATGTACCCGGCAGGATCATCTATCTTCGGAGCGTGATACTATCAAAGTAACAACCCCTGCATTTGTTATTCGCCGAGTCCGATGGAGTGAATCTTCCCTGATACTGACTCTCTATTCCCTGGATTTCGGCAGGATATCGGCAATTGTTAAAGGGGCTCTCAGACCAAAAAGCCCTTTCTACGGAAGAATTGAACTTCTATCCATGGTGGACATTTCCCTTTCCAGAAGGGAAGGCAGAGAACTGGACACCGCAACAGAAGCTACTGTTATCAACCATTATGAATCAATCCGCAGCGATCCTGAAGCTTTTGTTCATTCCTGTCTTTTCATAGAATGGCTTCTGAACTCTATTACAGGCAGTGAACCGTCCCATCCCATGTACCATCTTATTCGAAGTGTTCTTGACAACTTCGCCGAAGGCGCTCCCTTCTGGCCTGTATTATGTTCCGGGATTGAGAAGGCTCTGAGGCTTTCCGGTTTCTCTATGGAAATAGACCGCTGTACTCGATGCGGAGGGGATCCGGGAGGATCATCGATATGGGATGCCTCTTCCGGAGGTATCGTATGCGAGAACTGCAGAAGCGGCAATTCAGAAAAGATTCCTCAAGGCCTGATCGTTTTCCTGCGCAAGTCCAGAAACGGCAGGCTGGATGAAGTTCGGAACCTGAAGCTCTGGCGCGGCGGATACAGGCAATGCTTTGAACTTATGAGAAGATTCGCGGAAATCCATTTGGAAACTAGAATAAAACTAAAATCACTTTCAGTACTGGAGGCCCTTGAAAATGACCGCTGACGTTACAGATCTGATGAAGAAACTTGTATCTCTCTGCAAAAGACGCGGGTATGTGTTTCAGTCCGGGGAGATCTATGGAGGACTCCAGTCCTCCTGGGACTACGGCCCCCTGGGTGTTGAACTGAAAAAGAACATTGAAACCAGCTGGTGGAACTTCATGGTATCCACCAGGCCGGACGTTGTTGGAATGGATTCAGCCATCATCACGCATCCTGACGTCTGGAAGGCTTCGGGCCATCTGAAGAACTTTCATGACCCGATGGTTGACTGCCTGAAATGCAAAGGCAGGTTCCGCCAGGACCATGTTGAAGGGGACAGCTGTCCAAACTGTGGAGGAAAGCTGACCGAACCTCGAGATTTCGGGCTGATGTTCAAAACGCAGATGGGCGCCCTTGAAGATGATTCAGCTACGGTCTACCTCCGCCCCGAAACCTGTCAGTCTATTTTCGTGAACTTCAAGAACATCGTAACCGCAACCAGGCAGAAACTGCCCTTTGGAATCGCTCAGACCGGGAAGGCTTTCAGGAACGAGATAACCGCGCGTAATTTCGTTTTCAGATCCCGGGAGTTCGAACAGATGGAGATGGAATTCTTCTGCATCCCTGAAGAAGCTGAGAAATGGTTCGAATACTGGCTGAACGAAAGAATGCAATGGTATAGCGAGCTTGGCATAAAGAGCGACAATATCAGAACCCGAAAACATGATGACAGCGAACTTGCCCATTATGCCAGTTCCTGTCTTGATATTGAGTATACCTTCCCCTTTGCAACAGGCGGCTGGGGCGAGCTTGAGGGTATCGCGAACAGGACTGACTTTGACCTGAAGGCACACATTGAAGAGAGCGGGCAGGACCTTTCCTATCTCGACCAGATCAACAACAAGAAGATTGTTCCCTTCGTTATCGAAACAAGCGGCGGTATTGGAAGAACCATGCTTGCGGTTCTTCTTGATGCGTACCGCGAAGAGGAAATAGAGGGCAGAGAGAGAATCGTTCTCGGTCTTCACCGCAACCTGGCCCCCATCAAAGCCGCTGTACTGCCGCTTTCAAAGAAGCTGTCAGAGAATGCGCTGGAAGTATTTAACTTGATAAGACCTCACTTTCCGGTACAGTTCGATGAGACCGGCTCGATCGGAAAACGCTACAGGAGAATGGACGAAGCGGGTACACCGTTCTGTATCACTTACGATTTCGATTCGCTTGAAGATAAGAGTGTCACCATCCGTGAGAGGGACTCGCTCGACCAGATAAGGATACCTGTTGAAACACTGGTTGAAACCCTGAAGAACCTCATGGACAGCGGCTGGCCTGCCGCAAAGTAATGAAGCCGTTTTCAGTAGTAGTTCCGACATGGAAGAACCTCGAGTACCTTGACCTCATGTACAGGGGCCTCATTGCCAACAGCGCGGTAACTCATGAGATCATCATCTTCTTCAACGAATTCGATAAATCCTGTGAGGACTGGATGAAAGGAAAGAACATCCTGTCCTGCCAATCTCCCGATAATACAGGCGTATGCACAGCTGTTAACAGGGCAACCTCGATGGCAACAACAGATTTCATCTGCTACATGAATGACGACATGTACCCGCTACCCGGCTGGGATACAGCTCTTGCAGGATACAATGGGCTTGCAGATAAACTGTGGCTTTCCGGAACCGCTATTGAGCCGGGGAACTCCACTCCATGCTACATCGGAAACAGGAACTACGGTGATTCACCATCCACTTTCGAAGAAAAGAGATTACTCGGAGAGTACAGAACCCTCTTCAGACCTTACAATGTGGTCAGCACATGGACACCGGTGCTCATGACAAGAAAGGACTGGAAAGCCATCGGTGGTTTTGACGAGGAATACTTCCCCGGTTTCGGCAGCGATCCCGATCTTGCCATGAAAATGTACAAACACGGCTGCCGGCATTTCATAGGAGTGGGCAACAGCCTGGTATACCATTTCTCCAAAGGAACAACCGCACGTTTCAACGGCTCCCCGACCATGGATCCTCAGAAGTATTTCAAGAGCAAATGGGGAATAACCTGGAAGAAATTCTTCAAACAGGTCATTCACCGCAACTCGGTCATATCCCCGGAGCTACTTGATAAAATCCAGTAAACCTGCCTGAGTTCCAGACCCTACAAGAAAGAGTATCACCCAACCTGTCATGCATGGTATAGGTTATCCTGCTCTCTACATATCCAAAGCTTTCACCTGCTTTAACGGACAAATGTTTGCCACTTTTTATCATACTCCCTAACCGTGATTACCATTGACAGCATGCTATCTGAATTAATAGTGTTAGATATAAAGACATGTGAAGAGAAATGAAGATTCTACATAATCATTGTTAACCAAACAGGAGTTCAATGCCTGATCCAAAGACATTGAAAGTTGGCGATAAGATTAGGTTTGTCTCTATTCCCGATGAGTGGAGCGATCCAAATGTTTTTGTGCACAAGGACGACGTGAAGTTTATGAAAGCTATCATCTCCAGAGGGCTCCCCTCGCGTATTTACGATGTTGACGAGTACGGAACCCCTTGGGTCGAGATGAGACTACAAGGTCCAGATGGGCTTGAGCAGCATACTTGGAGTATTATGGAGAAAACTGGCTGGAAAAAGGTCGTCCGACGTGGTTAACAAATCGCTCAACTGGATACTTCGGCCCTCCGGAACCCAAGCACCAGTTAACTTGAACGTTGGCCAGCTGATAAATCATAGAGTGTTTTGGAGGGATAAGTAAGTGAGTATCACTAGACGCGAAATCATCTCTATTCTGCATGAACGCCTAGTATCGAATCCGAAAATCCTCGCTATGTGGTTAGAAGGTGCAGACGCAACCAATACCGTTGACGAGTATTCCGATATAGATCTATGTTGTTCCGTCGAAGCGGGCGCAATAACTGAAGTCTTAGACCATACTCGGAAGACACTTGAAAACCTTAGCTCCCTTGATTTAATAGAAAGTCATGCTGCTGGAGATGATTACCAAAAGACTGTTTTCCACCTAGCGGGGACATCGGATTATCTGCTGATTGATTTTGACTTATTTGTTGGTCGAGGAAGTGATTTTATCGAGGCAGATGAAATCGAGAAGCCTTTGATCTTGTTTGATAAATGTTCGGTCATACGATACTCGGGTCAAGAAGAATATCTAGCGACAAAAAAGAGTAGCCAACGAATACAAGAATTGAAGAATACGATTGCTCAGAGTTCCAGGATCGAGAAATACGTGAAGCGCGGTCTATTTCTGGAGGCTTATGGTTATTATCAGCGATGGCTTCTTGCACCACTCATTGAGATACTTCGTATGCGGTACACACCTCTTCACCCCGATTATTACATTGTCCATATTTCTCGCCATCTGCCCAGCGATATTCTAATCCGACTGGAAGGGTTATTCAAAGTGAACTCGGTGACGGAAATTAAGGTAAAAAGTAAGGAGGCTTTGTTGTTTTTTAATGAAACCGTGACAGAATTAAACACAAATTCACAGTAGGGAGGGAGGGCTAACAACAAAATTCAGCAGAACTGCGGCCAGGGGAATGACTCATGCTTCTTGTCTACTGATTTAAGGCGTTAACCAAGGAAATAAGATGAGCTATTTTATGACAATCTCAGGTACTCCACCGAAATCACTTGGACTAGAACCCATAGAATTTGTCCCAGCCGATAATGCTCAACAATATATTCGCAACATAGTAGATGCATTATCAAAAACAGATGGAGACCCTCTGTTCCTTGCTCATGATGGAAAGACTGGCACAAGTCATAACTTTATCGTTGATGCTGTTAATAGCTTTAATTTAAATGGTTCACTGAAAGGGACAAGGCTTCTTATGCTAATTGAGGCTTGCGTTGTATCATGCAATGTGTTCAGGATTTGGTGGGCTTCCGATGAAACAAACGCCTATCAGAAAATAATCGAATGTTCATCACTATCGCAGATTATTTCAGTACTTAAGCGTCAGATTCAAGAAGGTAAAGATATTTCAATTAGATACAGCAATAAATAAGGATAATCGTGTAGCCGGAGGTTTTTCTCCTCCGGTCCCCACAATACCCCTGCATTCGGCTCCGCACAGGGCGTTTCACAAAGGTTACCGGGCTGTCGCCGGGTAGTGGATTCTCACCAGCAAATACAACATCAGTCGGATTACACAGGACAAGAAATTGTATCTCCCAAGCTGTCATGCATGGTATATGACCATCCTATACCAAGTTAAGGAACGATAGTTTATCTTTGTATTCATCCATATCATACTTCATGATTATTGAACCTCCCTGATATGTGAACTCTACATATCCACGGTTTTCACCTGCTTTAACGGACAAATACTACCCGCTTATGTCAAGCTCCTTAATAACAATTACCATTGACAGCATGCTATCTGAATTAATAGTATTTGATAAAGAAGATACTGAATAAATATGAAGACTCTACATAATCATTGTTATACAGGAAGAAATATGAAGCAAAATAGAAGCAAACGGATCGTAAAAGTCCCGGAAGATTACTATTATCGTGTTCATGAAACACGCTACAAGAAAATATTAGGTAGTGGGTCAGTTTATAGGCAGAAAAAAATGAACAGCAATGTGCTCAGTTCATGGAAAGAGTTTGTATCAATGGTAAACCTTGTGCCAGGTGCTTCCGGGATTGAATTTGGATCTGGAACAGGCGTTAATACTATTACTATTTCTCAGCAGGGCTTCCAAATGACTGGAATAGATATTTCACCGACTGCTGTACAAAAAGCGAATGAATTAGCCAAGAAAAATGAGGAGCCAGTAAAATTTGTTGTAGGAGACATGTTTGCTACGAATATTTATCCTGAGAGTTTTGATTTTGCAGTAAACATATGGGCTTTGCACGTTGTAGGAGAACAGCATCTTCGTGATAAACATCTGTCTGAGTGTTATCGCGTTCTAAAACCCGGAGGATATCTGTTTCTCCATAATGAAAGCTCTGAGAAGGATATACTCAATCTCAATGAAGAAGTTGTAATTGAGGAAGTAAAAGAATGGAATATTCCAGAACTAACAAATAAATTTGAAATGCCAAATGGAGAAAAAATTCAGGTATGTTTTCCAGATCACATGCCATCTGATTTAAGCGGTAGAAGGTCTCTCGGCGAACACAAAGACGAACTTGAAAAAGCTGGATTTAGAATACTCAAATGTTATGGGGATGAAATGCACTGTTCCCCTTCTATACCCGGAAATCAAGTAATGGTTGCTTTTGCATACAAGGAAAAATAGTATAACCAAAAAAATGCACACGGACAACAACATACTCCGACTTCACCTCAGTTTGTTGTTGCCGATGATTTAAGCGTTATATCCATACTGAAAGGTGAATCAGAATGAGTACAGGATTTGATATTACTGCTAGAAGAATCATTTCTGGATGTCTCATACAGACGCTTTTGTACTTCAGTTTTGATTTTGGTATTCAATTCAAGGATTATAGTGATCCAATAACAATAGCAATATTTCTAATTATTGCATACATCCTGGGAATTTTTACATCAATAATGGACTTTAGGTTTATAAACTTTTGGCCACTAAAAATACGCTCTAGAATCTATGATAAGCTTACTAAATTCTTGAAAACAAATACGGATGGATTGGAAGACTACATGGCATATAATTATCCTTTTTACGAAGGAGAAGATGACCAACTGTATAGCTGCTTGGTTGTGGAGGTGATGCTGCAAGATCCTCATGCTCATCAATCTAATTCAGAACGATTTGGAATCTATACAGACAATACAAGGGCAATCTTCACAGCTGTGGCCTTGGTGTTCATAGTGCAACTAGGATATTCCGGGATTTCCGCTTTTCACACTTTGCCTACCATGAACTGGTATGTTGTACTTCTGGAAGTCGTTATCATGGGGTTAATGCTTATTTCTTATTCGTACTATTTGAAGTGCGAGATTTGGGCAACATGGTATAAATGGGTTGTAATGAAAACGGACATCAGAACAAGCCCTGTGATAAAAGGTAATGAAGATGATTAGTACTACGCATAAATAAGAAGATATAACACTTATGAGGCCACCCTCTGTCAAGGGGTAAAGTCTTCCCCTGACAGATAGTATTCCTGTTTCTATTTATCGTCTTGTATTCAGTCTTCGCATTCGGTCTTAGTTTCAATACTTGGCTCTGCCCAAACACTTATGGAGGATCAGCGGCTCATCCTTGATGAACCGGGAAGGGATTAGCCTTCTCGTCCTAGAAACACATACGTTCCCTCATACCGACCCATTCAAAACGTCGGGCTGAATGCCGTAACGTTCACCAGTTGGCTCCGGGTTCGGGGGAGCAGCAGAACTCTTCACTGAATACCTTTCATCTCTGCGGGAGCGGAGCGACCATCCAATCAAACGGGATGTTTACCAGGAATGCGCTGAGGCATGTATGGTATATGATTATCATGCTCCAAGTTAAGGAAAAATAGTTAATGTATGTATTCATCCATATCATTCTTTATGATTATTGAACCACCCTGATATGTGGACTCTACATAACCAAGGTTTTCACCTGCTTTAGCGGACAAATGCTACCCGCTTATGTCAAGCTCCTTAATAACAATTACCATTGACAGCATGCTATCTGAATTAATAGTATTTGATAAAGAAGATACTGAACAAAAATGAAGATTCTACATAGTTATTATGTCAATTACACAAATAGAAAAGTACTTGACTTCGTCGTTGATACACGTATAGTATACGTGCAACAGCTTGAAGAGGTGGATAACATGCAGAAAAAACTGACTTTGACTATCGATGAGGAGGTCTACAACGGCCTTCGTCAAGTCATAGGACCACGGAAAATAAGTCATTTCATCGAGGATCTTGTTCGACCACATGTGATCAAACAGGATCTGTATAAGGCATATCAGGATATGGCAACTGATCATGTGCGTGAAACCGAGGCACTTGAATGGGCCGAGGCTACATGCGGAGACATAAATCATGAAGAGAGCTGAAGTCTGGTGGGTAAATTTCGACCCCTCTGTGGGAGGAGAAATCCAGAAGCAGCGACCGGCTGTAATTGTGAGCAACGATGCCGCTAACCAGTTCTTGAACCGCGTGCAGGTTGTTCCTCTGACAGGTTCCATAGATAGGCTTTACCCGAGTGAAGCATACGTAACCCTCAAAGGTAAGCGCTCCAAAGCGATGGCGGACCAACTAACTACGGTTAGCAAGAAACGTCTTGTCAATAAAGCTGGATCGCTTTCTTCATCAGATATGCAGAACGTTGCCAGGGCTATCACAACACAACTCGATCTCTAAGACGTGATAAGATATCTCAAGTCAACGCTTGAAAGCACCTCTGGCAGCAGAAAAAGAGAATGATAAAAGCTCTGATATTCGATTTCTTTGATGAGATCCTTATCGCGGGAGAAGAGATTTATTCTAAGCCCGACCCTCAAGTATTTCATCTGATGAGTAAAAGGCTTAATCTTAAATCTACTGAATGCGCCTTCATTGGCGATTCCCCGGAATTTGATATTCAGGAAGCAAATAGTGCCGGTATGACGACCATTCTGATACATAGGAGCAAAAGACAAATCAGACAAAAACCAGATTATCAAGTTGATAGTATAGATGAGATTGGAATACTATTAAAGAAACTATTTGCATAACAACAAAATGCAGCAGTGCTGCGCTGTGGTAGTGAGATCAAGACTTCGCAGCCTGCTGATTTAGAGTGTTATGTTTCTATACAGCCTTTCAGGATGCATTGCCGTAGAAATTATGAAAACCAAATCAAAGCAACCTTGGAGTAACAATTATGAAAGCGATTGTGTACACAAAATACGGATCACCGGATGTTCTTCAGCTCAAGGATGTAGAAAAACCGACACCCAAGGATGATGAAATCCTGATCAAGATTCATGCGGCGTCGGTAAATGCCTATGACTGGCATTTCCTGACCGCTGACATCTTCCTGATCCGCTTGATGGGCGGGGGGCTGCTCAAACCCAAAGACTCGAGACTCGGTGCTGATGTGGCGGGGCGAATTGAAACGGTTGGAAAAAACGTCAAGCAGTTTCAGCCGGGAGATGAGGTGTTTGGGATGGTAAAAGGCGGTTTTGCCGAGTATGCATGTGCGCCGGAAAGAGCATTGTGGTTGAAGCCGGTCAATACTTCGTTCGATGAAGCAGCAGCGATACCTATGGCCGCGATCACTGCCCTGCAGGGCCTGCGCGATGAGGGGCATATCCAGGTGGGGCAAAAGGTTTTGATCAATGGGGCATCAGGTGGGGTGGGGACTTTTGCGGTGCAGATTGCCAAATCGTTTGGCACCGAAGTCACAGCCGTGTGCAGCACGAGGAATTTGGAGCAGGCACGCTCGATTGGGGCAGACCATGTTATTGATTACACTAAAGAGGATTTCACCAAAAATGGTCAGCAGTATGATCTCGTTTTTGCGGCAAACGGCTATCATTCGCTTTCAGATTATAAGCGTGCCTTGACTCCCCAGGGCATTTATGTGATGGCCGGAGGTACCATGGCTCAAATCTTCCAGTCCATGCTCATGGGTTCAATGATGTCAGAAACCGGCGGCAGGAAAATGGGAGGCGTAAGAGCAAAACAAAGCCAAAACGACCTGGTTTATATAAAAGAACTTTTTGAAGCAGGTAAAGTAAAATCCGTTATTGATCGACGGTATCCGTTAAGTGAGGCTGCTGAAGCGCTTCGGTATCTTGGAGAAGGACATGCCCGAGGGAAAATCGTAATAACTTTGGAAAATGGCGACAAAACCTAACAACGGCTTGCAGGCGGACAGCGGCTTCGCCGCTCAGCCAATTG
>JAUWSQ010000028.1 GCA_030609965.1 Candidatus Fermentibacterota bacterium | reverse complement strand
CGTAACCAGAAGTGACGCCCGGCCCCTTCTCGCTGGCGGAGGACCGGGGACTCGAACCCCGATGGGAAAAAACCCGGCGGATTTCAAATCCGCTGCCTTACCAATTAGACTAGTCCTCCGTAACGGTGGAATTTAAGTTATCATAGCACAAAGGTCAATCAGTATTCTAAACCGAAGGGGACGTGACATTGCTTGAAATGGAGTTGAAGTTCAAGGTAGATGATTTCCGTGAGGTAGAGCGTCGCTTGGAAAGCAACGGGGTATCACCGGCAAATCCAGTAAAAGAGAACAATCTGGTCCTTGATCTTATGGGTGGCCCTCTGGGAAGGGTGGATACTCTTTTCCGTCTTAGAAATTGCGATAGAGGAACACTTGTAACGATAAAGAGACCTCTGCCGGCGACTGCTCTTAAAGTACGGCACGAGGAGGAAGCGGTTCTTGAGTGCTCACAGGAGGACGCGCTGAAGCTTTTCGGTCTTCTTGGTTACGGAGTTGTGTACCGATACGAGAAAACAAGACGCGAATGCAGGATCGGTGAAGCCCTGATATGCCTTGATGAACTCTGGTTTGGCCGCTTCGTTGAGATCGAAGCTCAATCGGAAGAAGCTGTTTTGAAGGCTGCTGAGGTATTGGGGTTCGATCCTGGAGAGGGGATTAGATTCAGTTACGCTGCCCTTGAGAAGGATGCGGAACAATCACGTGATTCGAGGGATACCTGATAGTATGATACTCAATATTCTGCTGCTGAGCGCCGTGGTGACACTCATGCCCCGAATATGTTCTGGAGAGGAGGATAACCCTCCCCTGCCGGAAGTCGGGGAGACTGAGGAAAGTACTGATGACGAGGCAACTGACAGGGATGAGGATACGGAGGATGAGGATTCTTTTCTTGATCCATACTACGAATCGAAGGATACGACAGGTTGTTTCCTGACCGGCTGTTCCGATTCATGGGACATCATCAGGATTATTACAGCTGTCAGTGTCAGGTACAATTCCAATCCTGCCGAAAAGGGAGGTGTCAGGGCTTTCCTTGGAAGTAAGGGTAATCCTGTGGCGCTGAACATGAGGTTTGGTTTGTCCGGAATAGAAAATAACCCAGGGTACGTGGCCGCAGTGTTGTTCAGAACTCCATCTCCCATTGTTTTCGATGTTCTGTATCACAGGGTGAACTCGGAGGAATTTAATGATTTCTCACTTCTTTACACAGGTATAGAAACCCAGATTCTTTTCAACTTACCGCTGCAACTGATGCTCGGTGCCCAGGCAGCCTTTCCCACGGAGGATGGAAGGAGTACACTCGCCGGGTGGGGATTCGGATTGCTTGGAGAGTGCGGTTTCAGGGATCGCATCGGAATTGCGCTTGATTACAGGCTTGTATGGGTAAGAAGCCTGCCTCTTCACAGGGGGGAGATGCGTATTTCATGGTCATCGGCTCCAGTGAAGCTGTTTATTGGCTGCAGCTTCCTCCGGAATAACATTGGAGACCATATCTTCGATCCGTGCGCGGGTCTAGAAATATTCTTCTGATCATTCCCGTACATTCAACCTTGACAGAAAGCCTTTTCTGAACAATTTATCGGGGCTGCGCAAAGAACACGTAATACTTTATCGAATACATTCAAGGGAGCATTTCAATGACCGAACACACTATTGTCGAGAGAAAGCTCAAGACGGATATCCATTACAAGAATGCAGTGAGACGAGATCTCGTAGATAGCGTCCGACAGCTGCATGACTGGCAGGAAAAACTCAATCAGCTGCACAATATCCGCAAGGAGAAGAAACTCAAGAAAACTGTAGAGAGGTACCGTGGGTTTATTGAGGATATGAAAACCTTTCTGTCACCGCTGCTTGATGAACTCGAAGAGGGTATCAAGGAGGAGATGAGCTTCAGCGAAGATGAGATCAAGGAATTCAAACAGGAAGTCAAGGAAGAGACCATCCTTGCCTCTGAGGCTAGGATAGCCTTTGAGAAAGCAAGGGATGCAGCTGACAATGCTAAGGACAGCAAGCTTGAACCTGATGAGCTTGTAGCTCTCAAGGAAGCCTACAGTAAGGCCTGGAGAGCATTCCGCCTTGAAAAGCACAGACTCACTGAAGCCAGTGAGGAACTGAAAAGTGAGCAGACGGACAGGGATATCTTCAAAATGGAGCTGAAGCGTATTCACGTAGAGCGGCATTTCATTAAAGAGGTATAGACTGTATGGAAATATTTCCACGCAGGAAAATAGAGGAAAGGCTGGGAATAACATTCCTGGCCTGCCTTCTTTTCAGCGTTCCATTTTTGCTTACCCGCAGGGCTCTGATAGTTGTACCTGTGATTTTTGCGATCGGTGCCGTTTATTACCTGGGCATATACTATCCAAAGTACAGGAGACGGAGAAGTATCTCCAAAAACCCGCTCAGTAACGAGGACAGGGCTATTCTATCGGAATACGTTACTTTTTACAGCTCTATGACCGGGGACGACAAACGGACCTACGAGGCTGACATAGCAATATTCCTGAAGGAACATACCATCACTGGCGTTGATGATGTTGAGATTACCAGAAAAGTTCAGCTGCTCGTTGCCGCAACAGCAATCCGGCTTGTCTTTAAAAGACCGGAATGGGAATACAGGGATTTCGGTGATATTCTCATCTATCCCGGAGGTTTCAGGACCGATGGCTCGTATTCGACCGATCTCCGAGGCAGTGATTCAGTGGCTGCTGGACTTGTGCATTCCGCGGGAAACGTGATCCTCTCCCTGCCACACCTCCTTAGCGGATTTCAGCATGATAACGATGGTTACAATGTTGGTTATCATGAATTCGCGCATGTGCTTGACGGATACCACCCCGATGGAATCCCGGATGAGCTCTCTCTGGGAGCCTATCGCCCCTGGATAGAAGTGATGCAAAGGGAATTCGAGAAAGTTCACAAAGGAAAATCCATGCTGCGCCAGTATGCCGGAACAAACCCGGCCGAATTCTTTGCCTGTTCAGTTGAAGCTTTTTTTGAAAAACCTGAAATGATGAAGAAGAAAGCACCGGACCTCTACAAACAACTATCGGAGTTTTTTAAACAGGATCCATAACCGGATTATTCCTCTTCAATATTTCACTTAACTGGAATGGGTCTTGTTTCCACTTCCTGATCATTTAATATTGTTGATGATTTTACCGATTGGTGATAGAATGAAGATACTTATTGTGGATGATGATCCGATTAACCGGAAGATTCTTTCTCAGGTTGTATCCGACCTCGGTTACGAGTCAATAACTGTAAACAATGGTGCGGACGCCCTTGAGAGTATCAAGCAGAAGGAATGCTCTGTAGTTCTGCTTGACTGGATGATGCCCGGTATGGACGGCATAGAGGTCTGTCGGAAAATCCGGATGTCTGATAGTGAAAATATCTGTTATATCATCATTAACAGCGCAAGGATTGGATCGGATGACATAAGCAGAGCTCTAAAAGCCGGAGCAAACGATTACATTTCAAAGAAGACTGATTTAATAGAACTTAAGGCCAGAATTGGTGTCGGAGTGAGAACCGCGCAGCTGGAGAAAAAGCTGATAGATCTCAATAATTGCCTCAAGTATCTTGTCCGGACAGACAGCCTTACGGGCTTGCTGAACCACGCTGCTATTCTCAAGGAATTGAGTATGGAGCTTGACAGGGGCAGGAGAGATGCCACCTCAACGAGCATCCTGATGCTGGATCTGGACAGATTCAAGACAGTGAACGACACCTGCGGTCATCAGATCGGCGATGAGGTTCTCATTAGATTCTCCAATCTTCTCACCCAGAGTTGCAGATCTTTTGACAGAATTGGTCGCTATGGTGGTGAGGAATTCCTCATAGTTCTTCCAAGAACCGATGATAAGGACTGTCTCGCTATCGGGAACCGCATCAGGACGCAAACCGAGACCCTTCAGATCGACAATGTAATAAATTCCATGAGCATTACCTGCAGTATTGGATGCTGTACGACCATAAATTCCGAAAAGCATTCCTTTTCCCTGATTGCCGCTGCCGATTCAGCTCTTTTCCGGGCAAAGAAGGCGGGAAGAAATCTCGTCATGTCCTGCAAGTAACTCCGGACTCGTTCCTACGCTTTCCTGCCGGATGAACCGGGTACCGTTATGGGAATACCTTCTTTGCATAAAGGGCATTCTTCGATATCCCAGCTGACTGCATCAACGCTGAGTAGAGCTCTGTATGGTGATTTGAACTTCAGTTTACCCGCGGTTCTGTCTACGATCAGGCCAATCTGAACGACTTCCGCTCCTGCGAAATTCAGTGTGTCAATCGATTCAACGACACTGCCTCCTGTAGTGCAGACGTCTTCTACAAGGAGTATCCTGCTGCCTCGAATAATATCCCTGAAACCCGACCTGACCGACATGTTTCCTTCACTGTTCCTCTGTAGAAAGGTAAAGCTTCTCCCCATATGAAGGGCAGTCGCAAAACCGAAAACTATAGCCCCGTAAGCTGGGGCGCACACAAGATCTATGTTTTCTCTTATATCATCCATCTCTGTAGCCATCATCCTGCCCAGTTCGTCTACATATTGCGGCTCCTGAACAATGCGGATCTTCTCGAAATACTGCTTTCCATGGCGCCCCGATGTATATCTGAAATGTCCTTCAAGCAGAGCGTCACATGATTTCAGAATTTCGATTACTCTTTTCTCACTCAAAATATCCTCCATGCTCTTTTCATTGTGGCCTTCCTTCACGCTTCATTGAATGCTGGCAGTCCCCGCAATTCTTATCTGAGAGATCAGCGGGAGAAATGGAATGGGTAAATTACCGGAAGAGGCCCTTCATTTTCATCCACAGCGCCGAACCTCCACGTTCCTGCTGCTGAGGCAAGTTCAAGGTCGAATGCGGGATTCAATGTTGTTGAATCCAGGATAGAAACGTTGGAAACACGGCCACTCGGCTCAATTATCATTTCGATCAGAACTGTTCCGGAAAGTAAAGGATCGGCCCGCAGATGCTTGTTGTAAATGAATATTACAGCGCTTTCCTTGGATGTCAGCACTTGCCTTACTTCGCTTGCGGTTCTGGACCTGTATGAAGAGCCTGGATCTGTCTGGAGTACGTTTTCCGTATCTAAGTTAACATCGGAGAAAACCATCCTCGCCTGGTTTTCAGATGCCGTTTCGATAGTGCTTCCTGTATTTCCATACCCGCTGATATCTCCCATAAGCCCCTGACTCGTGCCGGCTACTTCGATATCCCCTGCATCGGTAGACAGAGGGCCGACACCTCCGAGGGATGTCATCTGTACGCCACCGTGAAGAAGTGCGTTAAGCTGATCAATAGTTATTGTTCCCGAAGTTGAAGAGTTGGCAGTGATTGAAGTATCCGGAGTGATGATATCCGCATGCATTCCCTGACCGTATGATAGTAAGGTTTCCAGTGAGGAGACCGTTACGGGATCGATTATTCCGCCTGCATCTGCCGTATCAGAGAGAGCTATTTCGGTGGATAAGGAAATGGGGATCATCTGATAGGTCATCGTATAAAGTTGCCCGGGAAGGGTAGTGCAGGATTGCTCGACAGTTTCGTAACCATCCGCTATTATAGTGAACGAATAGATCCGGTTGCTTAAAATGTTATCCTTGATGTAGGGAGCCGAGCCGACATATTCACCGTTCATGAAAACAAGAGCCCCCCCGGGTTCACCTTGAACAAGAACTGTAGACATGCTTTCCTGCTTGATGTTTTCAAGTAGACTTCGAAGCTGAGGATTCTCCCATGGACCGAGATCGTAGTATGGGTCCAGCTGGAGCAGGCTGTAAAATGCCGATTCCATTCTGGCATGATCTCCTACTCCGAAATAGGCAGCACCCAGTCTATGGTAAGCTCTGATTTTCTCATCCAGAGATAGTGTTCCCCCGGCCATAAGATCCTCAAGAGCTATAATACTGTTATTCATATCCCCCATGAGATATAGCTCGATAGCCTGATCCACGGTAGAAACCTGACCGATAAGCGAAATTATCAAACAAAGTACAATATTAATCAAAGAGTCCTCCTGATTGAAAATGACGACAGCGGATGCCAGCGTCAACCGATTTCGGATATCCTTGACGATGGGCCGCTCTGGAACAATTTTCCTGTTGTGGTGTTAATACCATATGAATCGGAGGTGCATACTCTTATGACTAAGGAAATAAAGGTTATTATGTCCAGAAATACTCGAATAAACACACTCATTATATCTGCTGTTATTACTGCTATTATCGTTTCAGGATGCTGGAATCCATTTTCTCCCGATACCGGAGAACCTGCTCCAGTCCAGTACTGGAATCCCGTTGACAGCGCTTATAAAGTCCTTGAGAACCTTCAATACGCATATATCAGCCGCGATATAGGTCATTACCTTGCCTGCTTCCGAGATGATTTTGAGTTTCATCTCCTGGAAGTCGACTGGGCTGACTATACTGGTAACGGTGTGATCGATGAGTACTGGGGTCTGGATCTGGAGGAAGATTTTCATATCAGCATGTTCAATAGCAGCAATGTTACCTCTATAGATCTTACACTGTCTGGAACATCGCAGTACCCCTGGACCGGTGATCCCACCGGACTGTCACTGCAGCTGGATCGCACCTTCGATCTTAAGGTGTATACTATCGACGGTGGATTTAGGGCATCAGGAACAGCTCTCTTCATCTGCCGCGAAGATACCTCTTCGGGGGAATGGTATATCTGGAAGTGGTGGGATATATCCGATACTTAATCCCGATTACAGCCTTCAATGAATCTTCATCTGATATTATTCAGTAGTATTCTGATTTCGATCGGTTCTATTTCTTCCGGGGCATGGTGGGTCTTCTTTTCTGACAGAGGCCCTGATCTTGAACGCAGGCTTGAGACCAGATCAGAAGAATTGCTGAACGCCCCATCTTACGCAAGACGGACTTCCATCGGGCTGTTCGCAGCGGATGAACTGGACCTTGAACCATGGTTCGGTTATGTGGAACAGGTGACTGATTTGACTGTCTGCGCGGAAGTCAGAACGAAGTCAAGATTCCTTAACGCTGTCAGCATAAATACTGCGGGCGGCAGCCTTGAGGAGATTCTTGCCCTACCTTTCGTTGATCATGTGCGGCCTGTATCCTCCAGTTCATTCCGTACACCTGAATTTCATACTTTCGCGGGACCTGCTTCGGGAGTAACAGCAGCACAGCTTGCGCAGATAGGACTTGATGAACTCCACAGCCGCGGCTGGACGGGGGAAGGAATTGTTGTAGGCGTGCTTGATTCAGGGTTCAATCTTACACATGATGTATTCCGTGATATTACGGTACTCCTGATGTACGATTTCGTAGATGATGACAGTGATCCCTCACAGCAGCCGGATGATCCACCCGGCCAGTCGGATCATGGTACCGCGGTTTTATCGATCCTTGGAGGGTATGTAGAGGAAGAATTCTGCGGAGGCATTCCCGACGCATCGTTTATCCTCGCGAAAACAGAGGATATAAGCGATGAATACCAGGCGGAGGAGGATTACTGGGTTTTGGGACTCGAATGGATTGAACTGAACGGCGGCGATCTCGTCAGCAGCTCTCTTGCATATATTGACTGGTACACTTACTCAGATCTTGACGGGAATACAGCTGTGACAACCATAGCTGCCGATGCTGCTGCTTCAAGGGGAATGGTAGTATTTAACGCTATTGGCAATTCGGGTCCCGAACCTGGTTCCCTCATGGCGCCATCCGATGGGGATTCAGTATTTGCTGTGGGAGCCGTTTGTGCGGCCGCAAATGTTGCTCAATTTTCCTCAAGAGGGCCAACATTCGATGGGCGGATAAAGCCGGACGTATGCGCCCTCGGAGATAATGTCAGCCTTGCATTCCAGGGTACCTCCGGATACACCCAGGGAAATGGGACCTCCTTCGCGGCGCCTCTCGTGTCCTCCGCAGCGGGGGCTTTGTACGGCGCCCATCCGGAGTGGTCCATGATTGAGATCATGAGCATCCTTCGATCAACTTCCTCTCAGAGCAGCTCCCCGGATAACAGCGCAGGATATGGCATCATCAATGCCTTTGCAGCCTTGAAATATCATTCTGTAACAGGATCAGTCAGGTCCAGCCGCAGTGGTGAGTATATGCCGGAATACCCACTTGCTCTGATAATGGATAATTTAATATACCAGATAGAGACGAATCGATCGGGATGGTTCGCTTTCTGTCCCGGAAAGCTTGGTGAGTTTACTCTCATTGATGGAGGGGGGGGCGGTTCTGTCATACCTGTATCCGGAACCCTATGTGCCGGCGGTCTGGAAATAGAGGTATTCGTAGACCAGACACCCTGCTCAGCTGCCCCTTCTGTTTACCCCAACCCTTCAACAGGAGGTATTTATATCGGCTTCGATCTTATGAACGGTCCGGTTGATGCTGAGCTTACAGTGTTTGATCTTACCGGACATATGATCTACGAATCGGTAAGAAGGAGTATCGGCCCCGGTTCGTTCAGAGCACCCCTTCCGGGTGAGGCATTCCACTGGGATGGAACATATACAGATGGTTCTTCAGCTGCATCTGGTGTATATATTGTATCCCTGAGAACAGGTGGTGCCGTAAATCTGTTGAAATGTTCACTGGTAAGATAATTGAGTCCAGTCTGAACTTTAGATTCATTCATTATTGATTCATTACTGAAAAAGGGGGGAATATGAAAATACTGGCTTTGCTGGTGATAGTGATCAGCGCGGTCACGTTCGCTCAGCCTCAGACATTCAGATCCATGTCTACAAGCGGATTGATCCTTGATGATCTTGATCGCTGGTTCTCGGGTATGCTGTTTACTCAGCCGGTACCTGACAGGCTGCTTGAGGCTCCAGGTATAAGGGTTTATACAGGGCTTTCTAACCTGTCAACCGGAACGGATCTGGTTTTTGATGAGACTGCTGATACCCGGGGGAGTTTCCTTCTGGGTGGAAGTTATGTGCCGCTCGAAGCATCTTTCGGACTCGGGGTTCTTACCGAATTCATGAATGAAAGGTTCTTTGATGAAATCACGCTTTTCGGACCGGGAGGCTCACCGTACCTTACCGGAGAGGGTACAGTTGAAGGAACCTGGTCAGAATATGTTGATACAAACGGTGACGGAACACTTGATTCACGACATACCGTTCATGAAACTGCCGAGGCAAGAACCGATTCATCACTGACTTCAGCAGGTGTATACGGAGCCTATGAAGTCAGCGAAACACTCAGACTCGGCCTTGGTGTATCCTATACGACCAACAGTACAGAAGTGCTGGATGAGGATGATAACAGATCCCTCTCAATTGCCGATTCAAATCTTGTAACCGGTGTTGAAACCTATACTCTGGATTCCAGTGGAGAAGGGTTCTCCAAGGATGACAGAAGCAGTATAGAAATAGCTCTGTCAGGCACATCTGCAGTAACAGATATGATGGATATTGGCGGGATGTTCCTGTTCACGTCCATTTCATCGGACATTTCCTACGAGGCCGGGCTTTCCGGAACCGAGGATTTCCTTCCCGGGGAGATCGGAGTATACGATATCGCCACATGGAGCGAGTCGGAGAACTACGCGGTTTCACCTGGAGGAAGCAGATTCGGCGGTGGACTGAATATGGACCTGAGAATTGATGAGAACTGGATTCTGGAAGCCTCGGGAGGATACTACACAGCAAGCCTGAGCGGAAGTTCAGATCAGTATTCGATCAGTCTGGATTCGTCCTACATCGTATCGATCGCTTCACTCATCGATTCCACAATTTTCGATATGAACGGTTCCGGCGGAACCGAGATAGATATATGTGACGATCTATTCTCTTTCGGAACCAAACTGACATTTGATCCTTCCGAGGGATTCACCGTCAGCATGGGAATGGGATTCTTCAAGCATGATCTCAGTAATACCGTGCATAATGAATCCAGCAATACTCTTGTTGAGACTTACTCTGACGGAGACGTTGAGTTCGCCGATCCGGATGATTACGTATCTACTACAACATGGAGCCAGACGGATGAAACCATTACAACAGAGAGTATCACAAGGATATCCATTCCTGTAGGGCTTGAGTTTGAAGTTCTTCCGAAAGTGTTTGCACGCCTGGGAGCAAGCCCGGGATTTGTGTGGGAGTCGGAGACCGAAACCACATCACTGATTGAAGCGTCACCACTTGTTACACATATTGTTTACGGTGATGGCTCTGAAGATCAGTTCATAGAAAGCCCGTTTGAAACGATAGACGGAACTCTCGTTGAAACTGATGATAACTACACGGAAATACCTTACTCCTATGGAGTTGGATATACACCTAACGATCATATACAAATCGATCTTATGGGTCTTGGAGACAGTTTGAACCAGTGGCGTCTTTCAGCAACGCTGTCTTTCTAGTTAATGGAAGAAGGATATACTATGAAAAGGATAACAGCAGGGATTGCAGTTTTACTCCTGCTTCTTCTGGGGTGCGCGCAGGACAATCCATTCAAAGCTGATACTGTAGTAGAGTGGGAAGGCGGAAACGAGCATCCGCATATCGAGGTTGCCGGAACAGAAAGCGGCGGACCTGGTAATTTTCAGTTCAGCGACCTGGATCCTGAGAGAAATGGTATTCAGGATGCGGTGATACTGACTTTTGATAAGGATATCGATCCTTCAACAATTGCTGCCGCATCATTCGAGATGATTGAAACTGACCCGGGAACAGGGTCCGTTCAATTTGAAAGTATCAGTTACTATCCCGAGGATAGAACAGCCGTCCTGGTCGGAACATTCTCAGATGATACGGCGTACCTTCTAACGGTTACAGCCGGGAGTATTCTGGATTTGCCGGGAAATCAGCTTGATCCAAATCACAACGCGCTGTACGATGGCGCGCCATGGGATGACAGATTGGCAACATTTTTCACCGGGTCTGCTGTAATGCGGGATATTACATCTCCGAGCATTAACAGCAATTTTCCCAATACAGGGAACGTAGGCAATCTTACTCCCCAGCCGAGGGTTCTGTTTGATAATGGACCCATGAACGTTTCGCAGCTTAATCTGAACAACTTTACCCTGGTGAGAACCTCGGATTCATCTTCTGTGGCTCTTCAGGTGGTTTCTGCGACTGGTTCAGAGCTTGTCACTGTACCTGTGAATGATCTTTCCTACGGAACCAGATACACGGTCAGGCTGTCCGCTCAGATCACTGATTCTGCAGGTAACTATCTTGATACCAACAATGACGGTTACGTCTGGCCTGACGAACCGGACCTTGTATGGGATTTCCAGATCATAGATGACGGCACGACCCATAGTACACCGCCGACTCTGTCTCAGGCGGACCTGCTACCCGGAAATACTTCCGTCCGTATAGAATTCGAAGAGAGCCTGACCGGTGATGATGTGGTAATGGATGATGCAACGTTCATCGCCGCCAACATTCAGGTAACTGATGATATCGGATCCATTCCCATAGTATTCGAAACCGGTGCGGATCCGGGTGCAGTTAACTGCCTGCTTCAGCGTATTGCTACAGGGACGGTTACATTGTTCATTTCATGCAATGTTGCAGATGAGTATGGGAACCTGTTTGATGGTAACAATAACGGGCTGGGCGGTACTCCCGGTGAGGATGACTGGTCGGGGGTTCTGTAAAGTCTCATGGTTTTCAGGTCGATAGCGGTACTGGCTCTTATAGGTGTGCTGTGGTTACTGGGCATAATTGATCCGGGAGCATTGCCTTTGCATTCAAGGGGATTCCAGATATGCGGAGCAACCGTGTTGCTTTACCTCTTCTGGAGTGCGGCTGAATCGAAGTACAGGGGGGGCTCTGCGAGCCTCCCCTATACTGTTTTTTATGCTGTTCTGCTTGTCAGTGCAATCGACAGCTTTCTTCTGGAGTTAACCACATACGGGCCGCCGTGGATTCTCCGCTGGGCTGGCATGGTGCTGTTTACCTCAGGATCTATTTTACGTCTGGCAGCATACAGGACAAGATCCGTGAGACACCTGAGACTGGGAAGGTACCTTCAGCTTGCAGGTCTGCCGGTCGCTCTTGGCAGTATCGCCGGAACAGTTGTAGCTATAGCGGCTGGTATTCCGGGTTCTATCAATGAGGAGCTCAATAAGCCGGATGATGATGCAGAAAGCAGTCCTTGAAAACTCTGCTGCAGCGGGTTTCCAGGGCATCCGTTTCAACACAGGGCAGTATCGCAGGTGAAATAGGACCCGGATTACTCGCTCTCGTAAGCTTTGGCAGATCGGATACCGAAGAGGATCTTGAATGGATGTCGAAGAAAATAACCGGCCTCAGGATATTTCCGGATTTGAACAACAGCATGAATCTATCGTTGAGTGATATTGGCGGAGATATCCTGATCGTAAGTCAGTTCACCCTGCATGCCGATTCCCGAAAGGGAAGACGACCAAGTTTCATGAATGCTGCTCTGCCTGAAAATGCTGAGCTGCTCTATGATCTCTTCCTGGAGATAGTATCCCACTCGGGCCTGAAGGTTCGATCGGGATTATTCGGAGCAATGATGAAAATTGATCTTGTAAATGATGGACCGGTCACCATCATGATAGATTCCCCATCCGAACGGCTATGTTAGAATGTGGTGGTATCCTGCCGGATCTCCCCTTGTGCTTGCCAGCAAATCTCCTAGAAGGAGGGCCATTCTTGAAATGGCTGGTATTCCGTTTGTACAGATCCCCGGAAATGTAAGAGAAACACGGATGGAAGGATCACCTGGTTCTATCGTTCAGTACTGGGCAAGAAAGAAAGCGGAAAATATACTCTCCTCCATCACCGGTGATCCTGTGCTGGGTGCGGATACCATGGTTGCTCTGGGTGATGAACTACTTGGGAAACCTCATGATGAAGATCAGGCTACGGACATGCTTGGCAGGCTGTCCGGGGAATGGCACTCGGTATTCGGCGGAGTTTGTATCCTTTGGCCGGAAAGGGGAATCGATGTGTGGTTCGTCGAGGAGACCAGGGTCTTATTCAGAAACCTGGGAGCTGCTGAGATTAAGGCTTATATTACCACCGGAGAACCATTTGATAAGGCGGGTGCGTACGGTATACAGGGGTATGGGAGTTTACTTGTGGAACGGATTGAAGGATGTTATTTCAACGTAATGGGTTTACCTGTTTCCAGATTCGTTCATGAATTAAGGGAAAGGCTTCTGAATGGGGAATGATATGCCTCGGCTGGCTTATTGCGGATTGAACTGTGCTGCATGTCCAGCCTATCTGGCAACTATCAGCGGATATGAATATCATAAAGAGAAGATCGCGCAGGAGTGGTCGAAAATATACAATACGGACATCAGTCCCGATGATATAAACTGCATGGGTTGCAAATCAAGGGAAGGTATTCATTTCTCACATTGTTACGAGTGTTCCATTCGTCTCTGTGCAGAGGAGAAGAGCATAAATACCTGCGCTGACTGCGCGGAGTTTCCATGCATAGACCTGAATGATATGTTTGAACTGATTCCAGTCGCAAAACAGAACCTTGAAAAATTGGGGTCAGGTCTCGAATCTTAGTATGAGGCATGACCCCGGCTGCAAAATGTGTGCAAGTTGACACTTTTTCCAATATTGTCTATCAATTAGCATGCAAGGATGACCAACATCTTATATTTGTACTATTGATGTATCTTGCAGTTTAGTGTCTATGCGGAGAGATGTCCGAGCTGGTCGAAGGAGCACGGTTGGAAACCGTGTAGGGCGTGTATTCGTTCTCGAGGGTTCGAATCCCTCTCTCTCCGCCACACTGGCTGGCAAAACCGGCCAGACAGCTGTTCAGGGATCAGTTGAGTTACTGATTTCGCAGATGCGCTATGAAAGCGAATTCAGTGCTTCATCAGGGAGGAAATATGTCTGAAACATTTACTGGCGAAACTTATAATACTCTGTGTATAGATGCCGAAGCATATCTGGCCAAGGATTCTCCGGAGCAGGCCAGGGAACTGCTGCAGAAGGCGATCTCCCTGATTGCAACAAGACCCAGGGCAAGGAGTATTCTAGCTGATACATGCATGAGCATGGAATTGTGGTCTGAAGCAAGGTCACAGCTTGAAGTACTTCTAACACTCGATGAAGGAAACATCAGCAATAACTTCAAACTTGCTCAGGTTCTTGAAGAACTTGGAGAGTACCAGCTGGCTAAGGATAATTACACTGTAGTACTTGATGATGAACCTGATCACCACGATGCCGGTGTTGCTATAAAGAGAATTGAAAGCAGAACCAAGGATTCCTGGGTCAACCTGGCAGATATTTTCAATGCCAACCAGGATGATAGCCCCGGAACAATAATCAGTGAAGATGAAGAGGACGAATTCAAAGATGGAATGCAGGTATTCCCCGATGTCCCATCTGATGGATTATTTGCTGATTCCGAAAATGACGAAGAGGCAAGTGTGGAAAGACTCCTGAAGAATATCGGGTTATCAGGTGATTCCGCAGAGGAAGAAAATGATGCTTCAGAACTGCTTGAGAATATTGGTGTATCCACCGCCGAGACTCTGCAGTCAGCATTTACTGATTCGGAAGATTCCGAAGATAAGCTTGATGCCGAAGCGATGGAGAAGCAGGCTGTAAAAAGCCTCGATGAGATATTCGGCGCGTCCATTGCGGAGGAGGAAGTAACGAAGCTCGAGCCGGAGGCTGAGGAACCCGAAGAGTTTGTGGAAGAGGAAGCCGAACCGGAAACTGAGGAGCCTGTGGAAGAGGCTGAAGCTCCGGCAGAAAAGGCTGAAGCGGAGCCCTTCTCTTTCCATTCAGGGAGAACACTGGAGGCCATTTTCAACACACCGGAGGCTGAGGAGCCTGAGGAAGAGGAAGCCGAACCGGAAGTTGAGGAGCCTGAGGAAGAAGCGGCTGAACCGGAGGTTGAGGAGCCTGAGGAAGAGGAAGCCGAACCGGAAGCTGAGGAGCCTGAGGAAGAGGCGGCTGAGCCGGAAGCTGAGGAGCCCGAGGAAGAGGCGGCTGAGCCGGAAGCTGAGGAACCCGTGGAAGAGGCGGCTGAGCCGGAAGCTGAGGAACCCGTGGAAGAGGAAACCGAAGAAGAGAAGGATGTAATTGCAGCCATACTGAAGCAGGATGCTGATATATCCATTGATCCATGGTCACGCGAATCGGGACTTCTTACCGTTCACTTGAAATCTGGAATTGCTCATGTAAAGTCAGCCATGCTTACAATCTATGAAAAATCAATGAAGGCTGAGTTATCCGGCGATGACACAATTGAACTTTCTGGTGTTGGAACATTTCTTCTCAACTGTGGTTCTCAAGAACCTCTGATAGTAGAACTTAACGAGAATATGGTTATCCGCAAAGATGCGGTTGCTTTTCATACGGGAACTTTAAGTACAGAACTTTTGGATATCCCGGAGAACGATTCTCTCTATGTGATCAAAGGGGAAATTCGTGAAAAAGTGATATTCCTGACCGATCATCCTTTTCGAGTCGTCCTCCTTGGGGGCAACAACCGTGTCTTTTACGTAAGAACTTCATCCATTACAGCAACCGATCCTGAAATACAGCTTTCCAATACCGGATCTCCCGATGGTTATACTGAGATAACCGGTTTTGGAAAGGTGTACCTCATCGAGTAAATCCTGCTGAAGCAGTTCAAACCTGACTGTCAGTAGAAAGTTAATGCAGAATTGAAGTGGGGATGTAGCTCAGTTGGAAGAGCGCTGCCTTCGCAAGGCAGAGGTCGGCGGTTCGATCCCGCTCATCTCCACCAGGCATCTCAATTTTCCGAAAGCAGGTGATACTTGCAGACCGGAAACCGTATTGAAATTTCGTGGATGAACCAGCCCGGCAGGTTGATATCCAGAATGGAATCGGTTGCCGACGGATTTCAAGGTTCATCAGCAATTGCAGGAGCTGCTTCCGTTGCTGAGAACAATTCACCGGATTCCTGTTTTGCTGAGAAGGCAGTTGCGATTGTCAGGGATTCTTTCGCGGAAGGTGTTGCTTACGGGGTGGAGAATGTATTCATGGAAGCTATTGACGAAATCAATGCATTCGCCAGGGAGGGTGCGTCTGATTCATTGTCCCTGGCAGCAGCAGCTGCTCTGGGAAATGAAGTATGGGTTTACAGCAAGGGAACCTGTCAGATCTTCCTGTCTGGAGTTGATACGGACGGCAGGGGTTCTGTCGTGGATATCGAAGGCACGGGAATAAGCCACCTGGTGCTGAAACCAGGCCAGTCGATCATTCTGCTGACCAGCGGCCTCCGAAAGCTCATGGGATCCGCAGCAGCCAGGAAGCACTCGTCACGTTGCTCCAAACCCTTATCTTTCTGTCTTTCCGAGATGATCAGTGAGACACGGATAAGGTTCAGAAAGAAAGGCGGGTCTGCTGCAGCGGTTAGATTGTGTACCAATTCCAGAAGGATGAGCCTGCCTGGAAGAAAGCACCTGGTGTGTATACTCATCTTGATATTTTCAGTTGCTGCAGCTCTTCTCACACTGTGCCTGGGCAGCGGGGAGAAGGATTCTCTTATCAAGGCTGATTCAGCATCTGAAAGTGAAGTTGTGATGCCTCTGGATTAAGATATGCGTGTAGTCCCAGGAACATAACCATCCCTCTTCTCCAGTACACTGTCAGGTATTAGTTGTCGGGAGATTGCGAAGTTATTTGGTGTTCCTGCAAGGCGCGGATGAAGGCGCATAGTAGCGCTATGTAACTGAATCCGTAACGCCGCAGGGGTATCAAAGAGCGAGCAGGGCACGACAGATAATGCCTGACAGTGTACTAGTTTCCCGTGCGTTTGTATATTCAAACTGCCGGCTGTGCTAGGCGGGGAGCTAGCGGTGCCCTGTACCCGCAATCCGCTACAGCGGGGCTGAAACATCTGTGCGGCAAAGCGCAGCGAGTCTGTATTTATGTAAGTAGTGTTGATGATCAGGACCTGTGCGGCGTCAGCTTGTGAACCCCGTCAGAACCGGAAGGTAGCAGCGGTAAGCGATGTCTGGCGGGCGATACAGATCAACCTGATCTGAGCTGGCTGCAGATTGCACCTTGTGAGGCTTGTCCAGCAGAAATGTACGGCCGGCATTAACCCGGGAAATGGAGGCATTTTTGAGTTATCTGGTGTTTGCGCGAAAATGGCGCCCCCAGTCATTTGAGGAAGTTCTGTCACAGGATCATGTTACAATCACATTGAAGAATGCAATCGATACGGATAGGATTGGTCATGCCTATCTCCTGACCGGTCCGCGGGGTGTCGGAAAGACTACTACTGCCAGAATATTGGCAAAGGCTTTAAACTGTGAAAAAGGCCCTACTTCAACACCCTGCCAGAAGTGCGATTCCTGCAGAAGCATTACATCAGGTAATCATATGGATGTCAGGGAAATAGACGGAGCAAGCAACAGGGGGATAGACCAGATAAGAGATCTCAGGGAAAAGGCACGATACGCTACCGCTTCGGGAAAGTACAAAATATACATCATAGATGAAGTCCACATGCTTACAAATGAGGCTTTCAATGCTCTCCTGAAAATTCTGGAGGAACCTCCCGAATCGGTTGTTTTTATTTTTGCGACCACCCAGCCGAGAAAGGTCCCGGATACGATTCTCAGCAGATGCCAGCGGTTCGATTTCAGACGCATTCCCGTATCCGATATGTCTGAGTATCTGAAAAAGGAAGCTGCATGTGAGGGGATAACTCTGGACAATACTGCTCTCAGTCTGGTTTGCAGAGCCAGCGGAGGAAGTATGCGGGATGCTCTTTCACTGATGGATCAGCTTGTCAGTTTTTCCGGCAATGATATAAAGGGCGCCGAAGTCTCGAAATTACTAGGTATGGTGAAAACAGAACTGCTTGCTGATATCACATCGAGTATACTCACAGGGAGTGCTTCCGCTGCCATAGACCATGTGTCCGGTGCCCTTGCAGAAGGATACAGTGTGGATGAGCTTATGGATGCCCTGATCGTATTCCTTCGGAATCTCCTGCTGGTTGCAACCGGTGCCCGGAATAGCCTAAGCGATGTTCCTGAATCTGAAAGCAGAGTGCTTCTGAAACTGGCGGAAGACCTCCCTGATATAGCGGTACTTAATATCCTGAGGATACTCAGCAGCGCTGCAGTTGAAGTTAAACGAAGCAACCTGCCCCGCGTAACACTGGAGACTGCTGTAATGACTGCTTCGAAGCTCTCTCGGGTATTCTCAATAAAAGATCTGCCCCCTGTGGCAGATAGAATTGTTGAGAATTTTATACAGAAGGAGCAAGAATTATCAATCGAGAAAGAGATTGCAGATACTGAACCGGACACTATTCCGGAGGATATTGAGCATCCCTCTGCAGAAACTGCCGTGAGCAGTGAAACAATTTGTGAAACCGACACATCCGCAGAAGATGATTCTGCAGATGATGAAAATGATGAAGAGAAGGAGAAGGAGACATCCCGGGAAATTCTGGGACTCTTTGATGCCGTCTGATCAGTGATGATATCTCAGGAGGATCAATGAATCAGAAACAGTTACAGAAGATGATGGCACAGGCACAGAAAATGCAGGCCGGGGTAATGAAGGCACAGGAAGAACTTGCCGATGCGAGAGTAGCAGGAGAAGCCGCTGACGGATTGGTCAGAGCTGTAGTTACTGGGCAGGGAGAGCTTGTAGAACTGTCTATATCTCCTGAAGCTATTGATCCGGATGATGTTGAAATGCTTGAAGACATGATCCTTGTGGCTGTTGCGAAAGCGGTTTCTGCAAGCAAGGAACTCACTGCAGATAAAATGCAGACATTTGGAATACCCGAAATGGGGGGACTCCTGTGAGCTCTGCTCTTTTTGACAGGCTCACCGAACAGATTCAGAGGCTTCCCGGTATTGGAAGAAAAACCGCAATGAGATTAGCGTTCAGTATCGTTGATGATCGCGAGCTTGCCAGGGACCTCTCCGAAGCTCTTGGAATGGTCTGGCAGAAAGTCGGTGAATGCTCAACATGCAGGAATATCACAGAGAATGACATATGTGATATCTGCGCAAACAGCTCCCGTCATGATTCAATATGTGTGGTTCACAATCCTGCTGATATGAGGGCGATTGAGGATGCAGGTCTTTACAGAGGTAAATACTTTGTGCTTCATGGGTTCCTTGCACCACTTGACGGAATAGGTCCCGATGAACTGGGAATTGAAAAATTAAGAAAAATGATTGACAGGTTCGAAGTTGACGAAATTATACTTGCGCTTGACTCAACCGCTGACGGAGAGGCTACGTCTACATACATTGCCAGAATACTGGAAACGTTCCATGTAACGATTACTAAGCTTGCCAGGGGACTTCCTCCCGGAGCATCCGTAGAATTTGCCGACTCCCTGACGCTGAGCCAGGCCTTTGCGGGACGGCAGAAAGTCTGAAAAAGTGCAATTAAACTGGCCAAACCGTCTGACGATTATCAGAATACTGTTAAGTCCCCTTTTTATGATCCTTCTGATTGACAACAGGAAGGGATCAAGGATAGCTGCTCTTGTAGTATTTGCTTTAGCCTCACTCACCGATCTTTACGATGGATACCTGGCAAGAAAGTACGGATGGATCACTAATCTTGGTAAATTTCTTGACCCCCTCGCTGACAAACTTCTGGTGGCTCTGGCACTGATTGGCCTGAACCAGATAGACCTTGTTCCAGCCTGGGCTTTATATCTTATTATAGGAAGGGAACTTCTGGTGACAGGCCTCAGGTCCATCGCCGCTTATGCAGGGGTGCTCATTCTCCCCTCCCGTTTGGGGAAATACAAAACATCGTCACAGATGCTTTCAATGTTCTGCTACCTGTTATTCTCCGTACTCGGCAGCACCGGAAGGGCCGGTTTTCTCCAGGGCAGCGGTATTGGCCTTTTTGTGGGAAGGAATATTCTGCTCTTCTCAGCTGACGTTCTTCTGCTTATCGCTGTCCTCCTTTCCATCATTTCTGGAGTGGACTATTTCTGGCGCAATGGGTCGGTACTGAAGAGGCTTGGTCTGTGAAGAATCCTGACCTGTCCGCCGGTACACTCATTGCTTCGGTTTTTGGTGCCGGCTACATCCCGGTTGCTCCCGGAACCGCCGGCAGCCTGGTTTCCGCCGGACTGTTCATTGCGCTTCGGCCAACAGCGGTGATTACCTGGATACTCTGCTTCGGTTTCGTTGTTCTCGGCTACTGGGGCTGCCGTGCTGGAAGAAATAAATGGGGTGAGGACCCTTCAAAGGTAGTGATCGATGAATTCGTTGGATGCTGGATATCATGCATGGCAGTTCCAGCAGTATGGGGAATTGCGGGCATTGGCGCAGCATTCGTGCTTTTCAGAATTTTTGATATTTTCAAACCATGGCCAGTTTCTGTTTTTGACAGGATGAAATCAGCCGCCGGGATACTCCTCGATGATGTTGCGGCCGGTATTATGGCTGCACTTGTTCTTCTGCTCGGAAGTGTGATCCATGGGGCTCTCTGAGATTGAATATGTGAAGCGCATAGGAAACATTATGCGCGAAGCAGGGATAACACTTTCAGCAGCGGAATCCTGTACCGGTGGAATGCTTGGAATGCTTCTGACTTCTGTTCCCGGATCCTCAGAGTGGTTCCTGGGAGGAATAATAGCATATTCAAACAGTTTTAAAACGACCATTCTCGGTATCTCCTCCTCGTTGATTGAAACGGAAGGTGCTGTCAGCAGAGAAACTGCTTTGGCCATGGCCGCAGGTATCAGAAAGCTCACTGGAAGTGATATTTCGATTTCAGTCACCGGAATCGCAGGTCCTGGTGGCGGCTCATCGGAGAAACCGGTGGGCACGGTATGGATGGCTGTCTGCAGCAGCCAGTCAATGTCTGCTGAAATGAAAAGGTTTGCAGGAGACAGAGATGTGGTCAGAAGAAAAGCAGCCGACTATCTTCTTGCAAAGTTATGTCTGCTGCTGGAGAAAGAGGTGAAGTGAGAATATTTGCCGCCCTGGAGCTGCCGCTGCAGGTGAAAAGGGAGATTGCGGACTGGCAGAAACCCCAGGCGACACTGTATCCTTCCCTGAAATGGGTCCAGACAGAAAGTATGCATCTTACACTTCGTTTTTTTGGCGATATCCCGGAATCCGAAGTTGAGAAGATATGCAGTCTTCTGTCATCCTGGCACCCGGGACCCCTCGCATTCTCCCTTGACAGCATCGGTTCGTTCGGAAAGAGAACGTCACCCTCTGTATTCTGGCTTGGAGGGAGTTTCCCGGAGGAGGTTTCCAGAGTGGCCGGTGAACTTGGCCGGCTCCCTGACGAAAAGGGAATAAAAGGCGTACACAGATTCCACCCGCATTTGACATTTGCACGGCGAAGAGATTTAACAACACTGCCGAAATTTGACCCACCCTGTGAAATAAGAGGAGTGTTTGAAGAAGCGGTTGTCATTAACAGCAGATTGACCTCCGGCGGTCCTGAGTATACGTTCATTGAAAGATACGATTTACATTAAGCTGAAAGGTTGATTCAATGGCTGGAAAAAAGAACGGTTCCGGTGAAAAGGAAAAGGCGCTTAAGGCTGCTTTCCATCAGATTCAGAAACAGTTCGGTCAGGGAGCCATCATGAGGCTTGGGGAGAACACTCACATGCAGGTGGAGGTCATACCCACCGGTTCCATCGCGCTTGACGCGGCACTGGGCATCGGAGGCATTCCAAGAGGAAGAATCACCGAGATATATGGAGCGGAGGCATCAGGCAAGACAACACTGGCGCTGCATATCATTGCCAGCGCCCAGAAACTGGGAGGAGAGGTTGCCTTTATTGATGCTGAACATGCACTCGATCCTGTTTATTCGGAGAAACTGGGAGTGAATATTGACGCTCTTCTGGTATCCCAGCCATCCAACGGTGAGCAGGCTCTTGAGATAACGGAAATGCTTGTAAGGAGCAATGCGATCGATGTTATCGTGATCGATTCGGTCGCAGCCCTGGTTCCAAGGGCTGAAATAGAAGGTGAAATGGGTGATAGTCATATGGGGCTTCAGGCACGTCTGATGTCCCAGGCTCTTCGGAAGCTCACTGGCATTGTGTCACAATCCAAATGTGCTGTAGTATTTATTAACCAGATCCGAATGAAGATAGGGGTTATGTTCGGAAATCCTGAAACTACAACTGGCGGTAGAGCCCTGAAGTTCTACAGCAGCGTGCGGCTGGATGTACGGCGAATTGCTTCGATTAAGGAGGGGGATCAGGTAATTGGCAGCCGGACCAAGATCAAAGTTGTGAAGAACAAACTAGCCCCTCCGTTTCGGAACATCGAGTGCGAAATACTTCACGGTTACGGCATTTCCCGGGAAGGTGAACTTATCGATCTCGGGCAGGATAATGATCTGGTTACGCGAAGGGGTACATGGTACTCATTGGGAGATACGCAGCTGGGGCAGGGAAAGGAAAAGAGCAGGCAGTTCCTTGCAGATAATCCGGAAATCGCTGATTCACTTGAAGCCCAGATCAGGAAGATACTGGAAATACCCGGATCGAACAGCACCTCTCTCGAGAAACAGGAGGAGAAGGAATAGCTGAGCTTTCCATTGAGGAGATCGGCAGTGTCAGAGTCGGGTGGCGGCTTGTAATCACGTCGGAAGGCAGCTGGCTGCTTCCAGTGAAGAGTATCACTGCCATGGAACTGCATACGGGCGCGATCGTGGAACCCGGAGAGATCGATGAAGCAGCTTTTAGAGAACAGCTGCCTTTTGCTCGCAGTGATGCGGAGAAGTACCTTTCCTTCTCTGAACGTACAATGCTTCAGCTCAGATCCTATCTTATCGGCAGGCAATACCTTGAAAGGGTAGCTGACGAAATGCTCCAATGGGCCTGCCGCTGCGGTCTGGTGGATGACAGGCGTTATGCCTCAATCTTCGTCCGCAGCCATTCGGATAATTCACCTATGGGGAATTTCAGGATAAGAATGGAGCTTGCGAAACGGGGCATTTCCGAGAGCATCATGGATGATGTTCTTGCAGAGCGTGATGAACATGACCTGCATCGAATCCTCGTGAAGACTGTTAAGAACAGGTACGGCTGCCTTGAGCGGCAAAAGGGGATGCGCAGGGCAAAGGGGTATCTGCAGAGGAGAGGTTTTCAGTACGACCTGATCGACAGGGTCATGGATGAGGTTTTTCGGGATTCGGAGGAACAGGCGGATTGAAGAACAGGTGGTATCATTACTTCTGGACGGAACTGGGCCGAAGAATAAACGGTGCTGAAACAGCCCTTCCCGAACATCTCCCTTATGAAATGGCTGAAGCTCTTCATCATGATCCGCCGGGCCACGGTAAATCCTGCTTCCAGCTGGGTTCTGAACTGTCTCCACGGAAAGCCAGAAATATATACGGCTATACTTGGAATATTCTGCGCGAATACGGATTCAGCCGTTCGTTAAGACTGACTCCGTGGCCTGGAATCACCATGCTTGTCCCATTCTATAGAGATGACATCGGAATCTCTCCACAGTCCTTTTCCAGAAGAGTACCGCCCGAAAAAAGAGCCATGTCTCTTGTGGGAAGATCGGCGGCGGCTCTCAAGATGGGTTACACGCTCTGGGTCATTCCAGCCGGCTGGAACGATGATATTCTTTCTATATTCAGCTCAGGAGGTGTGAAAGCATGTTCTCTTGATAATCTGGATGATGTGTGCAGGAAGGGATTCTCTTGAAATTTCACTTATTAATGCTGCTTCTGATTTTCCTTCCTGTTATTGCGCAGGACGCAGTTATTCCTGAAAACAGCCTTTCCGATATTCTGTTCATTCAGTACAGGGGACTGTTCAGAGATCTTCTTGGCAGAAGGTGCGTATATTACCCCAGCTGTTCCCATTACAGCCAGGAAGCAATTGAATCGCAGGGGCCTGTACTCGGCCTCATGATAGCTCTTGAGCGGTGGACCAGGTGCACTTCTGCAGCTTTTGGGCATGGGGACTACAGTATTACTGACGGAAACTTGCTTGCAGATCCGGTCAAGCCTGGAGAGGAAGTGTTATGCTGGGGACGATTCTTGCTGCCCTTCTGACGGTATTTCCGAGTCACGATGTTGATGGGGGTTTTGCTGATTACCTGTACGGTCAGGGTGAATACGGTATGGCTTCTGTGGAATACCTGAGGATCATTTACGCATACGATTGCGATACTCTGGCTTGTCCCCTGGTCTCTCTTCACCTTGCCAGGTGCTGGCAGGAACTCGGGCGCCGGGAAGATGCTTTCTCTCTCTATACATTTCTTCACAGGAATCTCTCCGATACTGAACTTAGAGCCGGGGCGATGATGGGTGCGGGTTCGGTGCTCGAAGAATCCGGGAATCTCGGTTATGCGAGAGAGCTGTATACAGAGGCTGCAGTCACATCAGATGATGTCGAGATTATAGGGAGAGCTGGTATAATGGCGAGTCTGATTAATGCCCGGATGGGAAACTGGGAAGCTTCCGCCGAGGAGCTCAGAATGATATCCTTAACCGGAGGCCCCTTCTCAGATGTTTCCGCAAACCTTGCCGCGAAAGTTGCTGAAGGACAATCCCTTTCCCATCGCAGCCCGCTATGGTGCGGGGTCTCCAGCGCTTTGCTTCCCGGCTCAGGACAGATGATCTGCGGTCATTATACCGATGGTATAATTGCGTTAGGCGTAAACGGAGCGCTTGCATGGCTATTCTATGAATCACTGAATGAGGGTAACACAACCACTTCGGTGATGCTGGGATGGCTCGGCTTATCTTTTTACGGGGGCAATATTTACGGAGGTTCGAGAGCCGCAGTGACCTACAACTCCGCAAGAAGACGGGAACTCCTGGATGAGGTCACCGGGATTCTGGAAGATCAGCATCGATTTTGACCTTGACTTTCTGTGTAAATTCTAACAGTTTAGCGGTTCCCTTCAGTATTCTCGTAGTTGATGATTCCTGATGCGTTGCGGAAATTGTCAATTACGAAGAAAATAGGGTTAGTGCAGCTTTTGAATTTAATAGAGTTGCCTTAGTAAATAGTTGTATTCCAAATATATCCATCTCACGGGTTGCTGGAATGATAAAGTATGATTCGTAGTGGAGGTTCAGAATAGTGAAGACATATACGGCTAAAACCGGGGAGATAGAGAGGAAATGGTGGCAGATTGATGCTACCGGATATTCTCCCGGGAGATTGGCTTCCCAGATCGCCATGATCCTTCAGGGAAAAAACAAACCGGTATACACACCTCATATCGATACTGGTGATTTTGTTGTAGTGACAAACGTTGAAAAACTGAATTTCACGGGCAGAAAGCTAGATCAGAAGGAGTATGGACGCCATACCGGGTATCCAGGTGGAAGAAAGACTACAAGCATGAAGGTAATGCTGGAAAAGCATCCTGACAGGATTCTCAGAAAAGCTGTTCGGGGTATGATGCCCAAGAATAGAATAGCCAGACAACAGTTAAAAAAGCTTAAAATATTCGCTGGAACCGAACATACGCATGCGGCACAGAACCCACAGGTTCTGGAAATCTAGCGATCAAGGGTGGTGAGATGAAACAGCATATAGGTGTTGGCAGACGAAAACGCGCTACGGCAAGATGTTATCTGAAAGCCGGACAAGGTCAGATCCGGATTAATCACAGGGATCCCAAAGAGTACTTCTGCGATTTATGGCAGTTGGAACATGCCCTTGAACCTCTGGAGATCGCTGGAGTATCAAAGGACTATGACGTTAAAGTCAACGTTCGCGGTGGAGGAATAACTGGACAGGCTGGAGCCATCAGACTTGGAATAGCGAGAGCCCTGGTGGACGTAAATCCTGATTTCAGGCCCGCCCTGAAAGCTGAGGGTATGCTCAGGCGTGATCCGAGAATCGTTGAGCGTAAGAAATACGGGCAGCCAAAGGCAAGAAAGAGATTCCAGTTCTCCAAGAGATAGAATAACTGCGCACTCTCTGTACATTGTGCGCTCAATACACACGGCTGGTGGTGATAAACCCCGGTGTTTCCATATGAAAATGGAAATGGGTTCGATTAAGCCAGCCGGAGGATAACCGAAAGGAACAATCCATGAAAATACCTTCCATGAAGGAAATGCTTGAGGCCGGAATACATTTTGGCCATCAGAAGAGTCGATGGAACCCAAAGATGAAGAGTTATATCTTCATGGCTCGTAACGGGATACATATCATCGATCTTAAAAAATCAAGAACATTGCTCGAGAATGCCGCAAACCTGGTTGCGAAAACCGTTGCCTCAGGGAAAAGCGTTCTGTTCGTAGCCACCAAAAAACAGGGAAGAGAGTGTCTGAAAGAGCATGCTGTCAGATGCGGTCAGTATTACGTTACCGAGCGCTGGATGGGCGGAATGCTTACGAACTTCAGAACCATCTCAAAGGGTATACAGACACTGATCGAACTTGAACAGGCAGAGAAGGATGGCTACCCCTCAAGCCTCACTAAAAAGGAAATTCTCAGGAAGAAAAGGCACAAGGAGAAGCTTGAGAAGGATCTCACAGGTATTCGCCACATGAAAAAACTCCCAGGAGTCATTATTGTTGTTGATATCAAGAAGGAACAGATTGCTGTCCGGGAAGCTAGGAACCTGAAAATACCCTGCATAGGCATAGTAGATACGAACTGCGATCCGACAGAAGTCGATTATCCAATCCCCGGCAATGACGATGCCATTAAATCCATATCCATGATCGTGGGAACCCTTGCGGATTACGCGCTTCTCGGTGCAGAAGGAGCTACTTCGGAAGCTGCGGATGCTATAGCACTGAAAGAGATGGCCAGGGAACCGGTAGCGGAAAAGCCGGAGGAAGCTGCATCGGAAAAAGAAAGCGATGATGCCGGCAAAGATAAAAAAGAAACCCCGAAGACAGCAAAACCTGCAGCGAAGAAAATCACCAGGAAGGCTCCAGAGAAGACCGCAAATAAACCGGTTTCAAGCAAACCTGTTAAGAAGGCTCCCGAGAAGACTGCAAAAAAACCGGTTTCAAGCAAACCTGTTAAGAAGGCTCCCGAGAAGAAAACTGCGAAAAAGGCTGCAGACGAGGAAACTTCTGCACCTGAACCGATTGCGGACAGTAAAGCTGCTGAGGATACCGTTTCGAACAGTCCTGCTGAAAACGTGGACAATTCCGATGAGGGAAAGGAATCGGGTGAATAATGCCTATCAATGTTGATGATCTGAAGCAGCTCAGAAAAGCTACCGGAGCAGGCATGCTTGACTGCAAAAAAGCACTCGATGAAAGTAATGGCGATATGGAGAAAGCCATTACAATTCTCCGTGAGAAAGGCATAAAAGTAGCCTCTAAGAAAGCCTCAAGAGATGCGGATGAAGGTCTTGTAGTATCGTATATCCACCCCCCCGGAAAACTGGGAATTCTTGTTGAGGTAAACTGCGAAACGGATTTCGTCGCAAAGACAGAGGATTTTCAGAATTTCGCAAAGAAAATCGCCATGCATATTGCTGCTTACCCTCCAACTGTCGTATCCAGGGAATATTTGCCGAAGGAAGATGTTGAAGCGGAGAGAAAAGTACTCCTCACACAGCTTGAAGATTCGGGTAAACCGGCTGAAATAATCGAGAAAATAGTTAGCGGCCGGATGGAGAAATTCTATTCGGATACATGTCTGCTTGACCAGGAATGGTCGGATGACCCGGATGTTGGAACCGTGAAAGACGCTCTTACCGATCTGATAGGAAAGCTTCGCGAGAACATTGTGATCCGCAGATTCGCAAGGTTTTCAATAGGTAACTGATGAAAGAGCATGACCGGACCGCGAGCGAGCGGGTACTTCTCAAATTAAGTGGAGAGGTTCTTGCAGGTGAAGCCGGTCACGGAATAGATCCTGATACTATAGAGGAGCTTTCAGGAGCCGTTCTGGACCTTGCTGCCACCGGGTGCAGTGTTGGAATAGTTACAGGCGGAGGTAATTTCATCCGGGGAAGGGATCAAAGATCGATTGATCGGATCACCGGAGACCAGATGGGAATGCTGGCAACACTCATAAATGGCCTGGCATTCAGAGATGCGATAAAGAAGCACGGCAGCAGAGCTGCTGTGCTTTCATCCATACCCGTTGAAGGCATTTTTGAAACCTTTTCCCCGCAGAAAGCCGAGGAATACCTCAACAGTGGATATGTAGTTATCTATGCAGGAGGAACAGGCAATCCGTGTCTTACTACGGACACCGCCGCTGCACTGAGAGCTGTGCAGACAGGATGCTCCCGGTTGCTCAAGGGTACAAAAGTTGATGGAGTCTACGATTCAGATCCTGCGCAAAACCCTGAAGCGCTACGATTTGAAACACTAACATATAATGAAGTGCTCAAGCTTGATCTGAAGGTGATGGATGCTGCCGCAATTGCCATTTGCCGAGACGCAGGGCTTCCTGTTAGTGTTTTCAATATATGGGATCCGAAAAATATCCTCAGGGTATTCAATGACCCTTCAATCGGAAGCCTGATAGGGGGAATGAACAATGATTGATCAGATTCTGAAGGATCAGAAGAACAGAATGAAAAAAGCGGTCGAGAACACCACCAGGGAGATGGCTGTAATAAGGACAGGCAAGGCAAGTCCCGCTCTTCTGGACAATATACGGGTCGAGTGCTGGGGGGGACTGCATCCCATTAAACAGGTGGCCGGAATATCGGCACCGGAACCCCGGCTTATCGTAATACAGCCCTTCGATCCCTCGACATCAGATGCGATTGTTCGCGCTATACAGAAATCGGACCTGGGTCTCAGAGCTTCTGCAGATGGACCTGTTGTAAGAATCCCTGTTCCAAAACTGTCCGATGATCGAAGAAAGGAACTCAGCCGGCACGTTAAAAAACTTGCTGAATCCGGAAGGACCGCGATAAGGAATATCAGAAGAAGCGGCAATGACGAACTGCACAAAGCCAGCAAAGCAAGTGATATCACTGAGGATGAGGAGTACAAAACTCTCAACGATATCCAGGATACCGCAAACGAGGCTATCGCCGAAATCGACAAATATCTCGAATCAAAAGAAGCTGAAATACTAGAGGTCTGACGGTATTGAATTCTGACAACCATCTTACCCATGTGGGAATAATCATGGATGGCAACGGTCGCTGGGCAAGATCTCACGGTCTGAAGCGGATCGAGGGTCATAAGGCAGCGGAGAAGTCTATTCACGATGCCGTTGAATATTGCGGCGAAATGGGCGTTGAATACCTGACCCTGTACGCCTTCTCAACCGAAAACTGGAAGAGACCAAAAGCCGAGGTCATCTTCATAATGACCCTTTTGAAAAGCTTCATCAAGCGCAACATTGACGATCTTGATAGAAACCGTGTCAGAATCAGAGCCATCGGCCGGCTTGATGATCTCCCTCGCGGGCCATTGAATGAGCTGCGGAATGCGATGAAAAGAACCGGATCCAACGAAGGCCTGAACCTGATTCTTGCCCTGAGCTACGGCGGCAGAGCTGAGATAACCGACGCAACTATAAAGATCGCCAGGGATATCGAAGCAGGACATATGCAAGCCTCCGAGATCACTGAGGATACCATTACATCCTGCATGTATCTTCCGGACGTACCCGATCCGGATATTATTATACGAACCAGCGGCGAGCAGAGGCTGTCAAATTTTCTTCTGTGGGAATCTGCATATTCGGAACTGTACTTCACAGATGTTCTCTGGCCTGATTTCAGAAGAGTACATCTTGAAGAGGCTTTCGAGGATTACAGATCAAGACGAAGACGATTCGGCGATTTAGATTCCGACCGATGAAATCATTCAATACCCTTGCAATCAGAGTGGCGGTAGCCGTTCCCGGTATCGGGCTGTTCGCAGCGGTTGCATTTCTTGATATACCTTATCTGACAACTGCTTTTTTCGCGCTTATTGCAGCCCTATGCGCTACTGAAGCGGTTACACTGTTCAGACCGGGTTCCGGTATGTCAATGAAAGCGGTACATGCTGCAATGGTGGCGGGATCAACTGTTGCTGTTGCTCTTCTTGAGCCAGCTATCTCGATAGTTGTGATCCTGCTCCCCGGAGCGATTATTTCAACCGTATGGATACTCAGCGACGGGATTACAAATGCACGAATGAAAACTTCGGGAATCACAGGTATTTCCATCTCTCTTGCCCTGGGCTTCGGTCTGCTGGCAAGGCTGAGGCTGGATTTCCAATCACCCTGGATCATGTTCATACCTCTGCTGATCTGCTGGCTGGGAGATTCCCTGGCATACTTCGCGGGGAGTGCTTTCGGACGGCACAAAATGGCGCCCTCCATCAGCCCGGCCAAATCCTGGGAGGGTTTTGCAGCCGGGATTGCAGGCGCAATCGGTGGAGCATTCCTTGCAGGTACTGTCGGAGCCGGGTTTCCACCGTTTACTATGCTGATGATAGGGGCAGCCGGAGGTGTTGCCGCCGTCATTGGAGACTTGCTGGAGTCTGCGATGAAAAGAGACGCAGGAGTAAAAGATTCCGGAATCTTCCTTCCCGGACACGGAGGTTTTCTTGACAGATTCGACAGTATTCTCGCCGTAGTTCCGGTTGTCTGGGTTCTGCTTTTCCTCTTCGCCGGTATTATGACATGATGAGGAAGGTGGCAGTCCTGGGAAGTACCGGCTCGATAGGGACCCAGGCTCTTGAGATTATACATGCGAATCCAGAACTTGAACTGCATTCAATACTATGCAACAGCAACCTTGATCTTCTGCTTAAACAGAGAGAGCAGTATTCCCCATCGGTAACCGCCATCGCGCAACCAGGCGGTGAATGCCCTGATGGTGTAATAACCGGCCAGGGGATTCTTTATAAGGCTATTGAAGGGGCCGATATGGTTCTCAACGCCATTGTTGGAAGCGCAGGCCTTCAAGCCAGCCTTATCTGCAGGGACATGAGCATTACACTTGCTCTGGCCAACAAGGAAAGCCTTGTTGTAGGCGGCTCCCTTCTTAGCGATTATATCTCAGCCGGCCGAGTCATTCCCGTTGACAGCGAACACAGTACGATATTCAGATGCCTGCATCGGGAACCACGTCCCGCACGGAGTATTACACTGACGGCAAGCGGCGGATCCGCGCGGGATATCCCAATCGAAAAGCTGCAGACAGCGGGTGTCGATGATATACTGAATCACCCGACCTGGAATATGGGCGCCAGAATAACTGTTGATTCGGCAACCATGGTGAATAAAGCATTCGAGGTTATTGAAGCCCGGTGGTTGTTCGATGGGCTGCAGATCGATGTGGTGCTGCACCCCCAGAGCATAGTTCATTCTTTCGTAAGGCTTGAGGATGGTTCATGGAAAGCTCTTCTGGGTAAACCGGATATGAAAATACCCATTCAGTACGCCCTTGCGTATCCCGGCCGCGGACTTGAGCTGATATCCGATGACAGCCCTCTTGACTGGGGAACACTTGAGTTCACCGAGCTTGACAGGTTGAGGTATCCCGCCTTCGATATAGTTGCACGAGCCGGAAAGGATGGAAAAACCTGGCCGGCGGCAGCGAACGCGGCAGATGAAGTAGCAGTTGCAGCATTTCTTGCCAGCAGGATCAGTTTCGGAGATATAGCGACCGTCATCGAAGAGGTTCTTACAGGGCATGAGGCTTTGGAGATAGTTGATTTCCAGACCGTTATGGAGGCTGACAGAGATTCTCGAATTCAAGCGGAAAGGATCGTGATAAGACTATGTTGAGTATTATTGCCATAATCTTCGGACTCGGTGTAATCGTGTTTTTTCACGAGATGGGGCATCTTCTCATGTCCAAGGCACTCGGTCTGGAAGTTCCGCGCTTTTCCCTTGGCTTTCCCCCGCATATTTTCAAGAGAAGAATTGGCGGGACGGAATACTGCATAGGGGTGATACCCCTGGGCGGATACTGCAGGGTAAACCTCGGTACCACTGGTGAACCGGCTACAGATGTCTCATGGTTCAAGAGAGTCCTTGTGGCTTTAGCAGGTCCGTTCGCTAACCTTGTGCTCACCGCGGTGATACTTATAACCATATTCGGCGTTGTAGGGTGGGATATAGATATCGCTCCTGCCGTTGTAGGCAATACTGATAACCCGCTCGGTCTGGGCGTAGGAGATACTGTCCTATCGGTGAACGGTTATCCAGTTGCTGATTATTACGAGATGCTGGGCATGATGTATTCAGTTACTCCCGGAACAATGACTGTAGGAACATCTTCGGGAATACTCGAGACAAGTTACTCCCTGCCGGCGGAAACCGTTCCTTTTCAGGCCCTGATACCTGCGGTGATAGGTGAAGCCATGATAGGCTTTCCCGCTTACGAATCCGGTATAAGAGCCGGGGACAGCATAATCGCCATTGACGGAAAACCTGTTGCCATCTGGCACGATTTTCAGTCAATAGTGACAGGAAATACTGAAGAGCTGACAATTGAGTTCACCCGAAACGGTATTCTTGACACAGCTTACGTAACCCCCGGAGAGTACGACGGCAGAATTCTGACTGGTGTTTCCGTTCTGCTGCCTGTGGAGAGGGTCAGACTTCCGATTTTCAATGCCGTTGTAGAGGGTGTAAGATCCGCAGGTGAGGGTACCGTATATGTATGCACCACACTTTTCAGACTGTTTCAGAAACCTGCGGAACTCGCCAAGAGCTCGGGAGGTCCCATTTATGTTGCCGAAACTCTGGGGCAGCAGGCCCGGTCAGGATTACCCAGTTACCTGTATACTATCGCAAGCATCTCCCTGGCGATAATGATATTCAATCTTCTTCCGATTCCGGTCCTTGACGGGGGACACGTTGTAATCCTTGTCATAGAAGGTATCAGAGGAAAACCCATTTCAAAAAAGAACGTTCAGATAATCCAGCAGACCGGGATGATACTAATTCTGCTCATCTTCCTGCTGATAGTCTTCAAGGACATATCCAGAGTGATAACCCGCGTACGATAAGATAGGGGCCGTAGGATAGAATTGATGGAGTCTTGATGGGGTCGGATCTTGTATTTTGGCCTTCTCGGGGTTTTATAACCGTAACAAATGCCAAACTTAAAGATCCGACCCCCTCGTGTATGTTCTTATTAATCCGGTTTCTGGCACGCTGGTTATGGAGGTTCAAGAGTTGCTATGGTGTCGGCTATACAGCCATAAAGTTAAGCCCATGCTTCCGGATTCGATTCGAAGGACTGTATCAGAGAGTTTAAT
>JAUWSQ010000038.1 GCA_030609965.1 Candidatus Fermentibacterota bacterium | reverse complement strand
TTGCAGGTTCTTGATTCCGAAGCTAAGGTAAGGGTTCTCGACGTAAAATTCGATAATGGAGAAGTCGTTACCGTTCCGCGGGCAAACGTGGAACTTATTGAGGAATAATATTGCACGAACTAATCGATTAGTGACCGAAGGATGTGCCCTGGTATCGACCGGGGCATATTCTTATTACAGGTAAGGAGGGAGTATGAAGAACCTTTCGGCCTTTTTGATTATCCTGCTGTTAATCTCGGCAGGAGCTGCGCTGGCCGATAACGCGGATCCGCCTGAAAGCGTCGTGACTGAGGCGGTAGAGGAATTGGAAGTACGCAGGGCAATTGACCTTGAGGCTTCAGATACACCGGAAGATGAAGGCGGGTCGGTAAGCCTGACATGGTTAATGGAAACCGAGGGTGTCACGCCGGATTCGCTGGGGGTAATGAGGAGCGATCCTTTCGGAGGAGAAGAACATATCACCACACTGCCAGTGGGTACTGTCATGTACAGGGATCAATCTGCGAACAACGGTACTGAGTATAACTACTGGGTAGTCTCCTATCTGGGTGGTACCATAGAAGCATGCTCGGACAGAGCTGTAGCCATATCGTCAGCCCAGTGGATTTACAGAGGGCGAATCGGGATGCTTATTATCCTATTTTTGATAATGGCAGTCATAATTTACTATATCGAAATAGGAAAACGCGGGAAAGAACTCTTCATTCGCGAAATAGCCGGACTTACGGCGGTTGATGATGCTGTAGGCAGGGCAACAGAAATGGGCAAACCTGTTCTATTCATACCGGGAATAATGGATATGGATAACATCCAGACGATCGCGAGCATAGTTATTCTTGGAAGAGTCGCAAGAAAAACCGCAGAGTATGGATCTCCACTGCTTGTTCCAACATGTAGAAGCGTTGTAATGAGTGTTGCACAGGAAATAGTCAAGGAGGGTTATCTTCAGGCCGGCAGATCTGACGCCTATAATAAGGAAAATATACAATACCTTACCGATGATCAATTCGGATATGCTGCCGGTGTAGATGGAATCATGGTCCGGGAAAAACCTGCTGCGATATTTCTGCTCGGCTGTTTCTACGCGGAAAGTCTCATTCTCGCGGAAACGGGAAGAAGCGTGGGAGCCATACAGATAGCCGGAACGGCAATGCCCAGCCAGATACCATTCTTCGTTGCGGCATGCGATTATACATTGATAGGTGAGGAACTGTTCGCGGCAAGCGCCTATTTATCGCGTGAACCAAAGCTGCTTGGCAGTCTCAAGGGGCAGGATGCGGGCAAGCTTTTCTTCCTTATTCTTATCATTGTCGGTGTCATAGCCGCGTCCATAGGAGACTTCTGGTCTCCAATGAAGAGTGTTGCCGAGTTCCTCCGCAACCTCGTAACCGTGAATTAGGAGGTCAGCATGAGACTCGTAATACCTCTCGCAATAACCTTCGTTACAGGCATGATAATGGTTCTTCATTTCTTTGTTCCACACCAGCCGATCAAGCTTCTTGGAGACAACCTCCAGGACTGGTTCATGATCGTTACCGCAGCATCGATCTTCCTCGGAGCGCTAAACCTCATGCATGTTCATTTCAGGAAGATTAAGCTGAAACTGAAGAACTGGAAGTACAGTCCGGTAACCCTCACAGGTTTCATGGTGATGTTTATTGCCGGTCTGATCTATGGTGTAACAGAAGCAAAGCCGTTCGACTTCATGTTCATGAACATGGTCGCTCCGATGGGTTCGACGATGTTCAGTCTGCTTGCCTTCTTTGTCGCTTCCGCTGCTTTCAGAGCGTTCCGTGCATCCAACTGGAGAGCTACACTTCTTCTCACATCAGCGTTTATTGTAATGCTCGGACAGGTGCCGATCGGAGCCATGATCTGGGATAAGATTCCGCTTGCCAAAGTCTGGCTCATGACATTTCCCAATACCGCAGGGCAAAGAGCTGTCATGATCGGAGCAGCGATGGGAGTCGTGTCCACTTCCCTCCGAATGATCTTCGGAATCGAGCGGAGTTATCTGGGAGGTACGGACTGATGGCATCCATATTAAAAAAACTCGGAAATACGGACAGAAGGATAATTTTCATCCTTATCGCCCTGTCTGTCATCCTTCCTATCATATTCAAAATCACCTTTCCCAATCCTGTCGGGGCTGAGCCCAGCAGAGATATGTTTGAATACATCGATGCAATGCCTTCCGGTTCTGATGTTCTGATGAGCTTCGATTATGGCCCCTCGACCATGCCGGAGCTGCAGCCTATGGCTATTGCTATCGCGACCCATCTTCTGAGAAAAGATATCAATGTGGTGTGCATGGCGCTCTGGCCGGAGGGAGCCAGCCTGGCGCAGGAAGTCATGTCCGGTGTAGCAGACAGTCTCGGGAGAACACAGTACGAGGACTGGTGCAACCTTGGATACAAGACCGGTGCCGGAATCATGATAGTCCGCCTTGGTTCGAGCATGAAAGCGGTATTTCCGGCGGACAGGGATAACCTTCCGTGGGAAGAGATCCCGATGCTTGCACAGATATCCGATCTTACCAGTTTTGATCTTGTTATTACTCTGTCAGCAGGCGATCCGGGTGTGCCGGCCTGGGTCATGATGGCCGGGGACAGATTCGGAGTGCCTGTTGGTGGCGGATGCACCGCTGTCAGTGCTCCACAGTTCTATACGTATCTGCAGACAGGTCAGATGGTAGGATTGCTTGGCGGATTGAAGGGGGCTGCCGATTACGAAACCCTTGTGGGTATAAAGGACGGTACTGCAATAGAGGGGATGGCTCCCCAGTCAGTCGCACATCTGGTGATAATGCTGTTCATTGTAATAGGTAATGTTGCTTACTTCTCGGAGAAGAAGAAAGGAGGCAGGAGATGAACTGGGAAATACTCGGCATCTGGCTGGGAGCAGGTCTGACTCTCTGCCTTTACAGCTTTCTTTACAGAGACAATCCGTTCTACAAGTTTGCTGAACATCTGTTCGTCGGCATGAGCGCGGCTTACTGGGTCATTTACTCCATTGAGAATGTACTCATACCTAACTGGTGGCAGCAGATGTTCCCAGCGGGCGGCGGATTCAACTGGGTATGGATATTTCCTGGAATATTCGCGCTGTTCATGCTGGCAAGGATAATACCTAAGACAGCCGGGCTCTCACGCATGGCGCTTGGAATGATAATCGGAACCGGAGCTGGTCTGAACATGGTATCTTTCTTTCAGACAAACGCTATGGCGCAGGTTAAAGGCACGATTATCTCAGTCAGCTCCGGTGGAGTCTGGATTATCTTCAGCAATATTCTCCTTGTCGTGGGTGTAGTTACCGGTCTTGTCTATTTCTTCTTTTCCAAGGCACATACCGGTATCGTTGGTAAAACCGCGAATGTGGGAATCACGATACTGATGATAGCGTTCGGAGCGAGTTTCGGTTACACGATAATGGCAAGAATAAGTCTGCTCATTGGAAGATGTCAGTTTCTGCTTGAGGACTGGCTTCCGACAATTCCGCGCTTACTGGGATTGGGCGGTTAATTCTGTCGTTAACCGGCTTGACGAGGCGCAAAGCCGGTCGTATGGTTTATTCAGATGGTATGTAACTTACTGAGGAGGTGTATTCTCAGAACGGTTCTTGACTGTAATAAATATCGTAACACCAAAGGTTTGCGCAGCTCTTGAAAAAGTAAAAGGGAGGTGGCGTAAAGTTGCTTTTTCGAGGCTGAGAAATATTTTATCCGCTTCATAGGTTGCGGACAGAAGAAAGGAGCTACAGCGGTGCGTAGAAAAGCAATGATACTGTCTTTTGCGCTTGTGCTGTTCGTGGCTCTGTCAGTAACGGCAGGTACCACAGGTAAAATTGCCGGAAGGGTAACCGACACTTCAGGTAACCCGCTAATAGGTGCCACCGTTATAGTCGTCGACACTCCTTACGGCGCGATGACGGATGCTAACGGAGAGTATTATATTATCAACCTTCAGCCCGGTATGTACACCATAACGGCAAGTATGGTTGGTATGAGTGACAAGATAGCAGATGGAGTAGCGGTCGTAGTCGACCAGACTTCTCCAATGAACTTTTCCCTTGATCTCTCTAGTGTCGGAATAACATACATGACGGTAGTTGACTCAAGAGGAATGATCGAGATGGGCGCCACAGAGACCTTTCATGTGGTTGGACGCGAAGAGATTAAAACAATGCCGGTCTCGGGTATTGCAGATGTGGTAAACCGTCAGGCCGGAGCCACTGACCGTGGCGGACTTCACATGAGGGGCGGTCGCGCCGGTGAGGTCACCTATATGGTTGACGGTGTTGCCCAGATGGATCCTACCTTTAACACATTCACCAGTAACGTTCCCCTGTCCGGTGTGGCCGAGACTGCTATTATAAGCGGTGGCTTCGGTGCCGAATACGGTAACGCGCAGTCAGGTGTTGTCAACATCGTCACCCGCGAGGGCGGGAACAATTACACCGGTTCTGCAAGCTGGAACGGTAATGACTGGCAGCAACTTGGTCTGGCAAGCGACTGGACCTGGGGTGGAACCAGCGTAGATGATCCTTCTGAATGGAGATGGAGCAATGTATCGCCATTTTCAGAGGCCAGGACAAACCTTGAAGCTACTATTGGTGGTCCTGAACCCTTCACATCCTACCTTCTTCCAGCTATAGGACTTGATATTCCTGGAGACATGCGAACGTTCTTCTCCGGGGAGTTCCTCGAGACCGGTGGAGGAATGGATGGAAGGTATGGTTATGGTTTCAACGACTGGCAAACCCAGTGGACCGGTAACCTGAAGCTGACATACAAGCCTAACCCAAAAACCAAAATCAACCTTACAGGCTATTACATGGACAGGGATTTCGGTTATGGACTCGGCGAATACAGTGCGTGGACAAGTCGTTGGAGATGGCAGCTGTACGAGATACCTTATATCGATGAAGATACACTCTCCGAAACTTACGGAGACACACTTTGGTGGGGTGAGGACATCCTCTGGGGATGCCCTACATACTTCAGAGATAACTACAGCTTTGGCGCCAGTGTCACGCAGACACTGAGTGATGCCACTTTCATGGAGATAAGGCTGAATCAGTTTGAGGCTGCCAGAGATTACAAAATCTATAATGATCCCAACGACACGCTTAACACCACCGAATTCTACGGTGAGGATTACTCATGGGATGACTGGCAAAGTATCACTCCAGTAAGAATTGTTGATTTTGACGGATTCTACAGAGCCGGAAGAAACCGCCAAGTCTGGGGGGAAAGAAGAAGTACGACTTCTACTTTCAGAACAGATATAACAAGCCAGGTAAACCAGCAGCATCAGCTGAAAGCCGGTATTGAAGTCCAATACTTCGACGTATTTGACTACTCTATCGATCTGGCCTCGGGCGGGAATATTTATGCTCACAGGTATCATATATTTCCTAATTCCGGCGCCGCCTACATCCAGGACAAAATGGAATACAGGGGAATGATAGTTAACGCGGGACTCCGCTTCGACTATTTCGACTCGAACTTCGACGATTACCCTGCTGATCTTACCGATCCTATTAATTTAGGAGTAGCACCAGGAGAACCTGGCTATATCAAAAATCCGATAAGTATTCCTATCAAATACCACCTTAGTCCAAGAATAGGATTCTCACACCCGATAACGGAACGCGATGTTCTTCATTTCACCTATGGTCACTACTTCCAGACACCGCAGTTCGATAGAATGTACGGTGGTGCGGATTACAACCTTTCCGGCGCATACCCGCAGGTAGGAAATCCTGACCTCGCATCTGAGGAAACGATTTCTTACGAAGTCGGTGTGAAGCATATGTTCGATGATATCACAATGATAGATATCACCGGTTACTACAAAGACATCACAGGCCTTCTGGATATGCAGAAGAACTACTATTCCGCAATTGACTCTTATGACCTTTTCATCAACAGTGATTATGGAAACGTAAGAGGAGCCGAGCTCACTCTTGTCAGACGTCCCAGCGATTTCTGGTCAGGCAGCATCAACTACACGTACTCAGTCGCAATGGGGAAAAGCTCCAATTCGACTCAGAACTACACCTTTGCATGGGCTAACTGGATTGTTCCAAAGGTGGAATCTCCTCTTGACTGGGATCAGAGACATCGCATAAACGCTGAGCTTGATTTCCGTATTCCAAGGGGTGAGGGACCAAGAATTGGTGACACTCCTTTCCTCGAAGGATTCGGTACTCATGTATCCTGGACGTATGGAAGCGGATTCCCCTACAGTGCAGCCAATCAGGGAACCGCACAGCCCGTGATAAATAATAGTAGATATCCCTGGACCATGATGACCACCCTTAAAGTCAATAAAACTTTCTGGATCGGTCCCCTAATCCTTGACGCCTACTGCCAGGTCAATAACCTGTTCAACAGGCAGAATATCGACCAGATTGCTGATAACGAGGAAGCCTGGTACGACGCTGACCAGGACGGTGATGGAGAACCTGATAATGACCCGACCGGTCAGTACGGCAATCCGAATGTATTCAGCACACCCCGCATGATCAGATTTGGTCTGGGATTTGAATGGTAAACTGAATTCTTCCGTTCAGCAGCAGTTGCATAACCGCTGCTGAACCATAGAAGAAGGAGAGAAAATAGATGCGAAAATTTCTGCTACTGTTCCTCGTGCTTAGTGCCGCCTTGTGGGCACAGCCCGGAGAACCCGGTTCCGACGCCCCCGCAGGTGATGAAGAAACTGCAGAGGTAACGGAAGAGCAGACCGAACCGGTAGAAACTATTGAGGAGACGGTTGTTGAAGAAACAGCCGGGGGAACTCAGGAAGGTGAGGAGGTAGAGCGGGCACAGAGCGCCAGCATGGATCTGAAGGATCTTTTCATATCTGGCGGACCCTTCATGTACCCTCTTCTACTCGCTCTTCTTATTGGTATAGCCGTATCGGTCGAAAGGTTCATTTCATACAGAAAAGTTAAGATCAATGTAGGCTCCTTCCTTGAGAAAATGGGTGGATTCATCCGCAAGGGAGACGTAAAAGGAGCCGAAGAGTTATGTGAGCGCACAAGAGGTCCGGTGGCGGCAATAATGCACTCCGGTCTCCTTCGCCATGATAAAGGGCTTGAAGCCGTTGAGAAAGCGGTTGAAAGTTCAGGTGGAATCGAGATGGCATACCTTGAGAAGGGTATAGTCGTACTCGCTTCGGTTTCGAGTATTGCCCCGATGCTGGGTTTCCTTGGAACCGTTTCGGGTATGATCAGAGCCTTCGGTGAGATTGCTGCCGCAAAGAACGTTGAAGCAAGTCTGGTTGCAGGTGGTATTCAGGAAGCACTGATAACTACCGCAACAGGTCTTGTCATAGCAATCCCGATCCAGATGTCACATAACTACTTCATATCCAGGATCGGAAAGTTCGTTGTTGATATGGAAGAGGCCAGCATATTCCTTGTGGATACACTGGCTGAAATGGAGCACCTGAAGCAGCTTTAAGGAGCATGGATGCGGATACGTAACAGACCGAGAGCAAGCGGGGCTATCCCCGACGCCTCAATGTCCGACATTGCATTCCTGCTGCTGTTATTCTTCCTGGTCACAACGACTTTCGAAGTTCAGAAGGGCATCTCCTACAAACTTCCGAAAAAGCCCGACGAAACAACCGAAGAGGTTGTAATCGATGAGACTAACAGGCTTGTCATGACCATCAAGCAATGGGGAGCCCACGAGTATGTGGTACTGATCGATCAGGCACCGCCCGAGGGTCCATTGAGCAGAGCAAGGGCTGGAGAAGATGTAAGTCTCCAGGACACTACTCTGCAGAATGGTATAAGAACACTGGCTGCACAAAGGGCTGAGGCCATAGACGCAGTTCAGAACAGGCTTTTGAATAACCTGGAAGTTGCAAAAGGTCTTCCATCCGGAACCTTCAGTTCCCTGGAAACCGCTATTGCCGCAGAAAATCTTGTGGCCATGATCCGTCCCGGTATCATAAGGACGTATCTTGGTGCCGCTACTCCGATGGAGAATTCACCTGTTTTCGGTGAAGTAGCTTTCGGAGATACCCTGGTACTTTCGGATGCAAGACAGGGAGACATAGCATCTGCGGTAAGAGAAAGCGAGCTTGTTGTTATCCTTAAATTCTTCCCTGACTGTGATTATGAGGGCATGGTACATGCTCTTGATGTCCTCCGCATGAACGGCGTGAGCAGGACAGGAATCACTATTCAGCAACGGATGGGAGGTGGCGCATAATGAAGTTCAAGAGCAGGATGAAAGTTGGAAGTACGATTTTCACGGGAACTATGGCTGATATTGTCTTCCTTCTTCTGGTCTTTTTCATGGCAACCACCCTTTTCAAGGAAGAAGGAGGATTAAGGGTTCGTTTTCCCCAGGCGCATCCACAGGTAATGAACGAACTGGGAAAGCAGTTCCTTACCGTGACTGTCTGGATAAAGCAGAGCGATCCCGGGAACGACAATAGTGAACTGATTGCGAGAATCGGCGATTACGACATGCCTGTTGAACAGGTTGCCGAACAGCTGAGCCGATTGAGCAGCAAATTCTGGCGTGAGCAGAACCAGAAGCTAGATGTAGTTGTGCTCAACGTAGATACCAGGGTTCCTATGGAAGATATTGTTGGTCTTTTTAACGACATGCGGTTCGAGGAAATCTACAGCATACAGTTCAATGCTGAAGATCTCGGACAGTACAATTGAAGGGGGGACAATGACTGAGAACAGATCGGACTCCAGAAATTCCTCCCTGAACTTTGAACTGGGAGTAGTGATCGGACTTGCCATTCTGATAGTCTTCTTCGAGCTTATCCCGCCTGGCGAGATGGGCAGGCTTTCTACACGTACTTCAGACTCTGAAATGGAAGCAGTGGAAACGGATATTGCTTTCGATGACACTGTCGAGGAACAGGAAGAGGAAGTCGAAGCAGAACAGGAAGAGCTGGAGCAGGAAACCGAAGAGATGGTAGAGGAAATCAATCAGGATATAACTTTGTCTCTTGATGCCGACACAACCGGACTCTCAACGGTTGAAACGATTGAGCAGGGGGAAGAGCTCAATCAGGGTCAGTCAGAGGAAATGGGACCGCCACGCTTCATGCCCGCGGAGATACTTCCGGTCTGCACCTACCAGCCGCGCCCGGATTACCCGGGGATGGCTGCACAGGCCGGAGTGGAGGGAACTGTCACCCTTTGGGTGTATGTATCCACCACCGGTTCCGTCTCTGATGTAAAACTGTACAACTCCAGCGGAGTTAACTCGCTGGACGATGCAGCTCTTGCAGCGGCCTGGAATACAAGATGGACACCCGCTCAGAATAATGGTATTCCGGTTGGTGTCTGGACAACGTTTACTGTTTATTTCACTCTGACAGATTGATTTTAAGTGATGGAGATATTGAGTAATAACTATTACAATAGATCGTGGAAACGGTGTAAAGTACCATATGGGAACTCACTACATCCACGAACTATGAATTGGAGGTGAAAGAGAGTATGAGGAACTCCAGGTACACTCGCGGGTTCCTGGTACTCACGGTACTTGCGGTGTTCACACTGACAGGTACCGGCCTTGCGAGGGAAGTTGGGGAAGCTTCAATGCCAGCAAACACCGGGACAGACCAGTCCCGGCCGCCGGTTGTAGCTACCCTGATGAACCTCAGCAACGTTTGGAGTGCCTTTTTTAACTTGGGCTTAATGGGTGATCCTGATGCTATCTACCCGTCCATGGAATGGCCTGGCGGAGAGGGTAGCGGTTATCTTTATGCAGGTGACTTCTGGTCAAGCTGCTACGGACCTGTGTCCGTCTGGGGAGATTCGGTCGGTTACTGGGCAAGTCTCAGCGACTTCTCCACCGGCTATGAGTATCGTCCCAGTATCGGCTATCCTGCGGAGAAGCTTAACCCAGGACCGGTAGCCCTAGAGGAAGTCCATTACGGTTTTGATGACTGGGATGCGACAAATAACTCTGATGCCTATGGATTATTTGTTTATCAGGAGAACTACGACTGGGGAACACCTGGTTACAACAACTTCATAGCCAACGATTATGATATACTCCACTTCAGCGAACATGGAAATCCTGGAGTGCCCCTCGGTGGCTTCGTAATGTCCATAAGAGCTGACTGCGATGTGGCAACAGCCGATATCACCGATTGCCATCTTGAGGACCTTGTATATTATGATGGCCACGCTATATGGTGCAACGATCCTGCTGCGACCTTCGAATATGAGTTCGATGGCGGCATGCAAGCCAGCGAGCAGGACGTTTACACCTACCAGCAGAACCCTGACAATCCTCTTGACCCTGAAGACCCTCAGAATATCTACTACTACTACAATTACTCCTATCCGGATTACGGTCCCGATGGGATTCCGGATAATGATGTAGATCAGAACGGTGTAAGCGATCACTTCACTGTTCTGTTCAAGACGATGGTAGCAACCGGTGACACTGTCTGGAATCCTGTCAACGCGGCGGGGCTTATCCCCTTCTCGGATGGAATGCCACCGAATAGCTGGGAACAGACCGTAGAAGATACGGTCTATCACGTTGTGCCAAGAAACATGAGTTACATGTGGGACAGCGACAGCCCTGCATCAAGTGCGGATGACAGTGGGGAACCTTCAATTAGTCCTCCAGCCAATGGTTACATTGGGTGGAGATTGATTGATTTCTACATTGTTAAGGCCAACGGCACTATCGAAAGGCCTATTGATGTATACGATTACCCGATTCCTCTTTCCCATTGCTGGTGGAACTGGAACAGCGATCCGGGTATCGATCAGGAGACTTACAACTACCAGTGGGGCCAGAACCCTGATATCAACGGTAGACACAGCGGTCCTTTGTATCTGTCTGACTGGGTCGGTAATGAATACGCACCCTTAGCCTTCACACCAGAAAATTCAGGACCTTTTCCTGTTGTCCACGACAACCCGAAAACCCTTGGTTACCCCGTATTTGACTACAGGTTCCTGTTAACTGCAGGTCCGGTCAACCTCGAGGATGGAGATTCTCTTCATGTAACCGGTGGATGGGTCATCGGTCTTGGTCTTGCAGGACTTCGTCAGGGATCCGATGATATGCTTGATGCTTTCTACCGTGATGGCGGCTGGGGTGTTCCCTCGCTTCCACCTACACCTGTCCTCTTCTATAGCGCAGGTGACGGAGAAGTTCAGATTGAGTGGGGTTCGAACGCTGAATCCTACAGTCCGATGGGAGGGTACAATATCTACAGATCAACCTTTGAACCCGCCGGTTGGACGCTGATATCTTCTGAGAACCCTGGTACTTTCTCATACACTGATGAATCTGTTACGAATGGATTCCCCTATTACTACGTTGTTTGTGCATACGATTCCGAAACGGAAGTCGAAAGTACCAAATCCAACTACAAACAGACAATAGACGGAACTCCTATACCCGTAGTGCCGGTTGGCGGACCTAGTGCCAACTGGATCGAGAACATCACTGTAGTTCCTAACCCCTACAGGGGTTCGGCCCCATGGGAGCAGACATACCTGGACAAGATCGCTTTCACCAATCTGCCCGCCATGTGCAATATTCACATTTACACACTTGCCGGAGATCATGTGATCACCCTTGAACACCGTTCCCTCAGCGGAGATGAAGGCACAACGTTCTGGGATCTGGTCAGCAGGAATGATCAGGAAGTAACGTCCGGTCTCTACATTTATCGTGTTGAGACAGAGAATGATTACGCAATCGGCAAGTTTGCCATTATCAAGTAGGAAAGGAGTGACCATGAAGTATACAGGGATTGTCCTGACAGCAGCGGTCGCCGTTTTCCTGCTGTTTCCAACTTCTGTTGACGCAAGCTCTTTCGCAAAAGTCGGGACTTCCGGAGCGCAGTTCCTGAAACTGGGACTGGGTGCACGCGGAGCCGCGATGGCTGGAGCTTTCATAGCCACAGCTGACGATCCAAGCGCCGCATTCTGGAACCCTGCATGTCTTGTAAGGGTACCCGGAACACAGGTGCAGTTTACTGGTATGCAGTGGTTTGCGGATATAATCTACGGCGGCGCTATCGTATCCCATGAGGTTAATGGGGTGGGAACCTTCGCTGCTCAATTCGCAATGCTGAATTCCGGTGATATGGATGTAACAACTGTTGCGGAACCGGAGGGGACGGGAGAAACTTTCACATGCACTGACATGGTGGCAAGTATCTCCTTCTCCAGAATGCTCACAGACAGGTTCAGCGCCGGAATGTCAGTGAAGTATGTGCGGGAACAGTGGGATGATATTTCCGCCGGCGGAATCGCTGTTGATATTGGTACTCTATACGATACGGGTTTTAAAACCCTCCGTATTGGTATGACAATTCAACACTTCGGGGGAGAGATCACTCCCGATGGTGATTACACTACGTATTTCAGCGGTGGCGATTCGACGGAAACATACGATTCTTACTCAATGCCAATGATTTTCAAGCTTGGTATGGCCATGGATGTAGTCAACAGAGGTCCTCATTTTTTGACGGTCGAAGTTGATGGTATCCACCCTAACGACAATGTCGAACAGCTTGCAATCGGTGCTGAGTACTGGTACAACAATATGTTCGCCCTGCGAGGCGGCTATCGTATAAACACAGACGAAGAAGGTCTTACCGCTGGAGCCGGATTCAATATTCCGCTTGGTGGAAAGACGATATCACTCGATTATGCTTATGCTGACTGGAACAGGCTGGATATGGTTCACAGAGCCAGCCTTGGGTTTGCATTTTAGCTGACTTTGCAGAAAACGGGGCAGGTAACTATCCTGCCCCGGTCGGAAGGAATGAATGACGCTTCTTGCGATGGTACTTGCGGTTATCACCGGATTCCAGGTTAACTGGAATATCGAGCCTGCCCGAGGGCAGGAAGGAGGTTCTGTACATATCACTGTGCAGTTCACAGAAGAGGATCTTCTCTTTGTAATGGAAAACAGCGGTGAAATTGCCTTTTGGGAAATTGCAGCTGCTGTTGATGGTGATTATACCGCACGTAGTAGCGGATCTGTATTCAGGAGCGAATTACCACTGAAAGAGGAAGTATCTATTTCCGGTCTCCAGATTGGAACTCATCTTCTTACGGTAATGGTGGGAGACCTGGAGTCAGGCAGAAGTACTGAGTGGGAGAAAACCATTGAGGTTACTCTACAGGACAGTACATCCTGGTCTTCAGGCAATCTGCAGATTGCAGGAGGGTATTATCAGAGGGCTTCGGGAACAACGGAAGTTATCTGGATTGTTTACCCTCCCCAGACGGAAGATGAAGAAGAAGCTGACTCTCTTGATGCTGCATACATCCTTCGGGATGGTAGTGGTATTACCAGAAGAGAAGGCTGGATGGATATGATAATCACCGATGGTATGTACAGAGGAGTTGCATCACTCGATATCAGTAATCTCGAGGCCGGTGAGTACGAAATACTTGCCGTTATCGTTTCTGATAGCTCCATAGCCGCAACCTCAAGAGCTAACCTGAAACTGCTCCAGGCATGGGATGTCTGGGGAGAGGATCCGGGTCTTACAGAATCTCTGATAAGACCCATCGCTAACTCCTCGGAACTGAGTGAACTCAGAGGCGCGGAAGGATCATCCAGCAGGAGTGCTGTGATGGCGGAATTCTGGCAGGAAAGAGATCCAACTCCTGTCACTGTTCGAAATGAGTTCCTGGAAATGTATCTGGCAAGGCTGGACTACATCGATGAAAACTTCTCAATGCTTAATATCATGGGTATCAATACCGATCAGGGGTGGGTTTTCGCTCTGCTCGGAGAACCCGATATGATTGACTCCAGGCCCCTCGAAACAGCTACTCTGCCTTTGCAGGTATGGACTTACTTTACTCCGCCCTTGGAAGTGTTGTTCGTTGATAAGAATGGTTGTGGAACATTCGAGCTCGCATCAGACTGGGAGGAGGTTATGGCTATCCATGAAAGGCATTAATTTGTTCTTCATGCTTGTCTTCTGTGCAGTTTGTGCCGGTTCGGACCTCGCGTCTGTAAGCAGCGGGGATATCCGTTTTGGATTAGACACCGCAGTGTTCAACTACACAGGAATAGATACTCTGGATCTTGAAGTTTACGAACAGCTGGATCTTGACCAGTTATCATCTGATCAGGATTCGATCGTGAACTTCACAACGACCGTAGCGCTTATCTCCCAGAGCGGGGATACTACCGCTTATGACCAGTGGATTTCCGAAACCCTCTGGGCTCCGGGAAGATCCATTGTTAACAGCACCGTCTTACCGGTGATTCCGGGTAACTATTCTCTTGTAGTTACTATTACGGACACGCGAAACGGTAAACGGGGCGTTGCAATCAGGGATCTGACAGTTGAATCCGCAGAAATTCTCAGCGAGATTGAACTTGCCCGTGCATTGGTTCCTGCGCCCGTTGAATCAACAAATCCCCTGAGAAAGGGAGAATATCTAGTATTCCCGGCAGCCGATGGAGGTTATATACTTCCGGAGGAGCATATGGCGTACTATTACGTTGAGGTCTATAACCTTGGCGGTAGTACAATCCAGATGCAGGGACGTCTTGAAACATCCTCCGGTGAAACGGTTTTCGCCCGGCCATGGGTATCAGCAACGATACCCGAAGGAGCGGAAGCTGTTGGACTGGTAGACAGCCTTGATCTTCGTGTAGCACGTAATTCGGGTTTATACCGAGTAGTATTCGGGATAGTGGCACAGCATGACACTCTTGAGGTATCCAAGTACCTTATCGTTGGCAGAAATCTGGAATCAGAGGATGAATTCATCGGTGACGCTGTTGCTGAGCCTGATGAAATACCATTCCCTGACCATTTCAGGCTTATTCTGTCTTCAGACGAGGCTGAGATACTGGATAACCTTGATGATGAGGCCATGCTGAGGTTCTACACTGCCTACTGGCTGGGTGCTCCTGAACAACGTCGGGAATTCGAGGAACGCTGCGAGGAAACCAACAGATTTACGAGTGTTCTTAAAGAAAGCTGGAGAACCGACCGGGGAAGGGTATACGTTATCTACGGCCCCCCTGATGATATTGAATCAGTACTCTTTCAGGGAGAACAGGTTCCATACGAGATCTGGTTCTATTATGGAGGCGGAAACGAACGTTTTGTTTTTGCTGACAGAAGTGGAACCGGAGATTACGAACAGGTTTTTTCCACAATTGAAGGAGAAGTCAGTTATACGAATTGGGAGGATATGATTGCGCCATTTTCAAGTGGAGGCGGCGGATGAGACTCCCTGCAATGAAAGGTGATAGAGGTAAAATGCCTGAATACCTAAATGTCAGAATGAGGCATTTGATTTTGTTCGTGCGGTTTACAGCCGCTGAAATAGGAGGTCAAATATGAGAATCTTTGCGGGACCGCACAGGACCGGTTTTATAACCATCCTGACAGCGCTCCTGTTACCGGTACTGGGGATCGGTGTGGCAAGTGCTGACTTGGTTGTCGGGGACACAGTAATGCTTAAAGTTCCCGATCTCTCGGAGTTTCCCGAACCAATTGAGGAACATCAGTTCACATGCCGTGCCGTTACTGCAAATGCTTATTGGCTGGTACAGGATACTTGTTCAGTCGATGGCACCGGCCCAGGAGTGCTCGATACGATTGTCTGGAACAACCTGATAACACAGGGAGAACTTGACACTCTGACTCTTCAATTTGAAGGTGGCGGAGTCGATGTATATGGTACCGTAACACAGTACTATGGGGATGTACCCGATACAGATAACGATCCGAGAGTATGGATTGTAATGGCAACCATACCCGACGCGTACGTGCAGCCCCCAGTAGACAGAAAAGTCATGGCTTACGTTAATCCAGCCGATGTTGATACAACCGGCGCTTTTAACAATCATGACATTTTCTACATCAACCTGCATTCGTACACGCAGAACAGCTCGGTTCTTGTCGAAATCGCCAAGGATCTGAGGAGATTCTATATACCCAATGGCTTGGGAATGCTGATACGTACAGCCGTTCAGCCTACTGAGGACTTATGGGTCGTCAGAGGACTCGGCGCTGTATGTCAGTATCTATGTTACGGAATAACAAGAACATTTACAGGAAACTACGGTCTCGCCTTTAACCTGGTAATGTTTGAGAAGAATCCGGAAATAGACCTCACCTTCTACCAGTCAGTTGACCAGTCCTGGGACTATGGGTTGTCAAGAGCGCAGGCGTTCCTGTGGTTCACGTACCTTGCCCAGCGCGAAGGTGACGCAATACTGGAAACGATCGCTCAGTCAGATGGTACCGGTTTGCTCAGCATAGCGAATGCCATCGATCCTTCAGTACCAGACGATACAGCTATCCAGACCAATATTGTTCCAATCTACAATGATTGGCTTATCTGCAACGTCACAAGCAACCTGAGAGATGATATGCTTGGCGGGATTTACATGTACGATATCTTCGCTGATTCTGCTGACGCTTTCTCTCATTCCAATCAGTCATCTGCTTTTGAAGGAAGATTCGATGAAGGGGATTATCCTATTCCTGTATGGCTTCCCGAATTTGGTATGGCTGCAACCATCTGGGCTCCACAGCTGGACAGGTTCGAAGGAGACTACTCTGCCTATCCTACCGTTTACTTCAATGGAGCTTTCGCCGATGCCATCGGTTCGGGATCTCTTATCAACGGCAAGTGGGTCGCATTCATTGTATCTGTCGATACAACCGCTATAAGTACCGTTACAGAGGTATCGCTTGACGATCTCTATAACGGATCATTTGAGTTGGCAGGTAATGCTGCTTCTTACTTGATAGTAACAAACAACAACGAAGGCGGTCAGGCAGATCTCAGGTACGTCCTGTCACAGGACTCCGATGCTCCTGAGGCGCTTCTTGCAGTCCATCAGAATTCCGTGAACGACCAGTATATGACCCTCTATACTACTCTCTTTGACAGTATACCAGAGGGATTCGACTGGTACGGCCCGGTCTTCACTGCTTCAAGCGCTGACACCAGCAATGTAATAGAGATGAGCGCTTTCTTCGGAACCCTTTGGAATTGCAGATTCAACGCCTGGACAGAAGGGGACTTCACTCTTCAGGTGGCTGGATACGACAGCAGCGGTTTCAGCGCCAGTACAAGTACGAACATATCAGTAGGATATGTAGCTAGTACTACTATGTCGCTGAATGTAAATGGTATCCATCTTGATGTAATGGCCGGAGCAGCTGCTCCCGGAACAATGGTGAGTCTCTGCGAATCGAGCATCCTCGATCTCTCGATGAACACGCAGATTCCTGTAGCTGATGTAGCGGATATGATGACCGGTATTCTCGCCGGTCCTGTAAGTATTCCCAACATCAATTCAACACTGTCCTTCCCTGCCGTCAGCTCCGAAGGTGCTGTATATCGATATACAGTAAACGGATGGGAACGGCAGGAAAGTTACTATCAGGATGGAAGAATGTGCGCTACCGTATCCAAAAGTGGAAACTACGTTTACGGTGAGGCTCCAGGTGTTTACTCCCCGGAGATTCCCGCTGAATTCCACTTCGGAGGAACATATCCCAACCCCTTCAGCGCTGAAGCTGCCATTAGCTTCTCTCTACCCTCTGCGGGACGTGTTGATGTAGTTATTTACGATATGAGTGGCCGGGCTGTCAGGACTCTTTCAGATACTGAGATGCAGGCTGCTGAACATACACTTATGTGGGACGGTCTTGATGAGACTGGCAATGCGGTAGGCACGGGAGTTTACTTCTGCCGGCTGCAAGCATGCGGAGAGACCATCACACAGAAAATGCTCCGGATAGAGTAGGAAGGAGGGAGAAATGAAACAGATAGTAACAATAGCAATCCTGGGCTCCCTCGTACTGCTTGGAGGGTGCGCAAGTAATCCGACAGATATTCCGAATGTCATAGGATATCAGGGATATCTTGACCTTGGCTGGGAAAAGTATAACGATGAAATATTCATCACTGATGAGGGCACTGGTGCACTCGACTACTTCCTCGATGCCATTGATATAGACCCATCAAGACCTGAAGCCTATATTGGTGCCGGCTGGTCATCACTGTATCTGCCCGACTACTGGAGAATTGCGGATGACTACTTCTTCATGGCAATTCAGAACCAGATCGGATACTATCCATTGAGTGGATACAGCGAATCACAGGTTCAGGATACAATATGGACAACATTCCAATGTGTTGATCCTGTTTTACCTGATTCTGTACTTGATGTAATAGAAGCACTGGGTGAAACATGGTTTGACTGGCCTGAAGCTGGTGATACCACCCTTATCGATCAAGTAACTATTGGTAAGTACTTGTACGGAGCTTATCCGTACAATAATTTTGGTCCAGAGTACGGCGACAGGGATTTCTCTTATAGATTCATGCCGCTTAATGAGGGCGTATTGGCGATGTTCCAGGCTGTTAACAGCTACACCACGTATGAGTGCGATGTTGACAGTATTGCCGGTGGATGGGTATACATAACAGTTCCTCTGGCAGAGATGGATATAGGAGGCGATACGTACTACACCTGGATCAGCGTTGATGAACAGGTCAACTACAGTTATCGCGTATTCTATCAGACTGGCGCTGCAGACGGGCAGCTTTTCTGGGACGCCCTTGCCGGTTGCTGCATGCTGCAGGATATAAGGGATGAGAACGGAGATCCCCTTCTGTGCAATGCAGCTGCCTGGACACTTGATATGCAGGACAGTGAATACATCTTCGGCGATGGCCAGATCTACGAAGGATATGAAGTAGTAACCAATCTTCAGCTGAAGGGTACGGCCGCTGCGATGGCCTTCTCCAATCAGTACTTCAAGTTCGCATGGTTCACATGTATAAGCGAGGGACTCGGTCTGGAGTATCTTCCAGGCGACCCCGACTTTGTTACTGGATTAATGGCCGTAATAGAGTTCATGCTGGACAACTAGATCACGCTGATAAGCGAAAGAGACCCCCCGGCAGTGCCGGGGGGTCTTTCTATATGGTTGGAATATCAGTGAGCAGGAGCATCAATACTGAATATGTCGAAATTTGCGTTTCCGTTGATCCTGTTCGAAGAAAATACAAACCAGCCCCATGCAGGGTTCCATGCTGGATACATGTCATCATCAGGATCATCAGTTACGTTAATGATAGTGGAACCATCAAGGTTACTGATCCAAATATCGTAGTTGCCTGATCTGTTCGAAGAGAACGCGAACCAGTCGTTTTCAGGCCCCCAGCATGGATGAATATTATCGTATGAATCCTCGATTACGGCATGTGGATCGGAGCCGTCAGGTTTTACAAGCCAGATATCCGATTGGCTGCCAAATGAAGCTTCGAAAAGTATCCATTGATCATCCGGGGAATAGGATGGACGCAGGCAGTCGAACTGCGGGGTATAAAATTCCGAAGGGGTAAGAAGAGAATCCTCATGATACTCGGTTTTCCAGAGTCCCCAGTAATCGTTTTCATAGGTACATAGAAGGAGGGAATCTTCATCCGCAGTCCAGGTGGGGTGCAGGTGATTCTTTCCATTGCTGATGACCACAAGTAGCTGACCCAGATTACCAGGTACTGTTCTTACAGTTGAGGTTGAGTCTGTATTGTATGTTGTGTAAACTATTAATCCCTGTTCACTGCTCCAGCAGCCACTTGGTCCCGCTGACTCATCATCATAGGAAGCTGCAACCGCTATGGGCTCTGTGATTCCATCAAAACCTATGATGCATTCGGACGTTTCAAAGTAAGATGTAAAGAGCAGCACACCTCCTCCGGGAGACCATGAGAGAGCAGTATCAGGATGCAAGCTACCCAGATAAAGGTAAGCGCCATCGGGCCATTGTTCTGGCTCCGCGGGATTCTCTCCGCATGAAACCAGCAGTACAAGGATTACAGCGAAAATTGCAGTGATCTTCATAGTGTATCGCTCCTGTTTCAGGTTATTTACACAGTTGTTTATTTGAAATTTCAGCGTTATTTAACGAGATTCTCTGGTTATACGTGCGCCGAGATTCTTCAATCTGTCGACAAGGTTTTCGTAACCTCGTTCGATCTGGTGCACGTTTCGAATAATACTGGTACCTTCAGCACATAAAGCTGCGGTAAGAAGAGCCATTCCTGCCCTTATATCCGGGCTGATAACATCTGTTCCATGCAGTTTTGAAGGTCCGCTGACAACTACTCTGTGCGGATCGCACTGTATGATTCCCGCACCCATCGCAACCAGCTTGTCTACAAAAAACAACCTGCTCTCGAACATTTTCTCGAAAATCAGCGTTGTTCCCTTTGCCTGTGTAGCAACTACAACAGCAGTACTTGTAAGGTCGGGAGAGAATCCGGGCCACGGGGCATCGTACACAGTTGGTATCGAACCACCGCGATCGGGCTGTACTACCAATTCGCGAGAACCATCTATTAAAAGGCATTCTCCTTCGGTTTCGACCGTGATGCCTAGTTTGGAAAAGCCGTTCATGATTGGTTTTTGGATATTCGAGGGCACATCCGGTATCTTGATTACTCCATGGCAGCATGAAGCCAATCCGATAAAACTTCCAATCTCAATATGATCAGGAGTGATCGTATGTTCTGTACCGCGGAGTAGTGCGTTTGATCCTGTGATACACATTCGATTGGTTCCAATGCCGGTTATCCTGCTTCCCATCGAGATAAGCATGTTTGCAAGATCCTGAACGTTGGGTTCACAGGCAGCGTTATAGATCACCGTATCTCCGTCGGCCAGAGCCGCGGCCATTAGTGCGTTCTCGGTGGCTGTAACCGAAGGTTCATCAAGAAAAATTGATTTGCCCGTAAGTCCGTCCGTTGAAAAGGAGAGCATACTACCCTCGAAACATACATCTGCTCCCATCTGTTCAAGGGCGAGGAAATGAGTATCGAGCCTTCGCCTGCCTATAATATCTCCTCCGGGGGGAGGTAGCTTGGCTCTGCCTGTTCTTGCCACGAGAGGTCCTGCTAGAAGAATTGAAGCTCTTATCTCTCTGCAGGCAGACGAATCGATGCTATCCGGATTGATGTCGGATGCATTCAAACGTATAGAACTGCCGCCCAGGCGGGTGACTGAAACGCCGAGACTTGCGAGAAGCGAGATCATCGTTCTTACATCACGTATATCTGGAACGTTATACAGCGTAACATCACTGTCAGTCAGAAGACAGGCCGCCAGAATGGGCAATGCCGCGTTCTTGCTGCCACATGGCTGGAGTATTCCGGAAAGCGGGGTACCGCCTTCAACTACATAGACATCACTGAGTGGAATGTTCACGTATTCTTTCCCTTTCGGGATGTCCTGTCAAGCAGGGTGTGGTAAAGGTCCGGGTAATCAGCTGGAATCCAATCCTGCCTGAGGAGCCACTTGATGTAATCAGTATCCTGCGCGGTAATGTCCTCAACCAGTTTTCCGCGATACTTGCCGAAGGAGAATACTTTAACCTCAAGAGCTGAAGTCGTATACTTAACAAGATCTCTCCAGCTATCTTCCGTTACCAGATCCATACGAAGGATGTACTCGATAAGGGATCTGACCAGTTCAGTATCAAACATTGCTCGGTGGGCATCACCGGTGATATGTATTCCCAGATCGAACCTGTACCTGAGGACCTGGAGGGCATGGGAAGGTATAGATGGCCAGATGTGTCGTGCCAGCCTCAGAGAGTCGAGTTTCATTCCTTCACTTATTTTACCAAAAATGTCCGGGAGTTGTCTTTTTAATATGGCCAGATCATAGGGAAGATTGTGTGCGGAGATATAGTCAGCTTTGCTTACAATATCGCTTATTCTCTCTGAAATATCCGCGAGAGCGGGTTTTCCCGCCAGCATCCCATTGGTTATATGATGAATTGCTGAAGCTTCCGGCGGCACCGGCTCTGGTGGGAGTATCAGCTCCTGAATTCTGACATCTTTCTGTGGATCTCTGATAAAGCCGTTGTAGGTGCTTTGCAGGAATGCTATTTCACAAACATGGGCTGTTTCAGTGTCCACACCGGTTGTTTCGGTATCAAGGTAGAGAATTCTACATTCTTCTCCACTGGAAACGGTATTGGAAAACAGATCTGGTTCATTTTTCATAGTCATATTCTAACTGCGCGAGCAGGATTTGAAAACCCGAAAAAACATGAACGCCCTCATATTTTGGCAAATTTCAGGAATCATGTATAATATTATGTATCAACAGTGCATGTACGTTGTTCGTAATAGGTTCAATTAGGAGGAATCATGAAAACTATTCAAGTACTGACGGTTTTAACTGTAGCTCTGATTGTCGCATGCGGAGCACAACCGGAGGAGGGGGCTGCAGCGTCTTCTCTTGATGTGCTTCCTGAAGCTTCTCTCTTCTCCATGGCCATAGTCAACCCTTCAGTTCTTATCTCATCTGTTGATGGTTACGCTTCTGGTGTAGCTCTTCTTGGCTCCAGCGCACTCTCGGGGTGGATTCTTTCCGCTCTTGATTGCGCGGACATGGCCGAAGTGGGAACCAAACTGGGTGTCGATATCGATGGTAGTATGGTGTTCTTTATGGAGAGCATGATGCCCCAGAGCATGGGAGCTGCACTGACTGTAACCGATCCGGCTGTCTTCTGGGCAAATATCGGGATTACCCCTGAAGTTGGAGAGCAGCTGGAGGGCTACGATGTAAGTAAGATAGCCGTTGATTTCGGAAACATATACTTCTGCCACACGAATGGCCTGCTTCTTGGAGCCGGCAGCAGAGCAGGGCTTAAGAATATGCTGGAGAACATAGATGGCAACCTTCCGTCAAATATGCCGGGTATTCCTGACGGCAGCTTCTACATGTACGCGAATGTCGAGACATTTGGTCCCATGATGGCCAGCCAGCTTCAGATGCTTGAACCCCAGATACTGGGTGGAATGAGCTTCGACAGTGATATGGATATGGGACTCATGCAGAACGTAATCGGCATGTATTTCGATGCCATCGGTCTTGTGCTGACTGAAACGAAATCGGTGACCTGCGTGCTCTCGTTTGAGCCGGAGTACATTACCGGATCCTCCTCAATTGACTTTGTTCCAGGCTCATCACTGGATGAGTACATAGTCCCGGTTGAAATAGAAGATCTTACCGGCCTGGTCCCTGTCGGTAATGTAATGGTCGGAAGAGTCAGCATTGATCCTTCAACCAGTACCGCTGCGATGAACGCAGTCTTTGATGCGCTGAATCTGGATAATATCCCCCAGAGCATGATTACTTTCTGGGCGGAAGCCGCAAGCAATACGGCGATGTCCATGACGATAGATGCTGATAACCCGATGCACATCGTAGCTGTCTACGAAATGCCTGAGGGTACGCAGCTCGAAGATGTGAAGGAAACCTATGATCTCCAGTTCTCCATGATGAGTGGCCTAATGGATATGCCGGGGCTGACATTCGAGGATGTTCACTACGCCGATTTCGATGGTCTGGAATGGGTAACATTCGGTATGAGCATGGACATGACAGCCATGCAGCCTGATACCGTAGCAGACAGTGTTCCAATGGCTCAAAGTATAGCCTGGACAGCCTGGATGACCGTTCATGATGGAATTCTCTATATGGAAATGGCAAATGAACCCGAAACGGTGCCTCGCCTGATCGATGGAACGTATCAGGGGGAGACCGCCGGGGATATGCCCCAGATGCAGAATTTCTCCAGCTCATCCGAAATGGTGCTGCTTCTCAATATTCCGGGGTACGTGAATATGGCGATGGGCATGTCCGGTCTGGATGTACCGCCTATCGACGCCGAACCTGTCTGGATGGAAGTGGAAGTCGATTTCACCGGTGGTGGAATAAACAACCATTTCAGGGTTTCAGGTACGGAATTGTCCGTGTTCATAGGGCAGGCGGTTCAGATGTTCGGAGCTATGGCTCAGTAGAATAAAATCCAAACAGAATGGATGCCGGCTGCTTATGCGGCCGGCATCTTTCTAGCTATCCAGCTTCCTGTTGTACCGCTCCTGAGCGGAGGTCAGTCCATCTGTCAGGTAAAGCGTAACGCAGTCCGCGGATTTATGAGCCATAAGCGAGGCTTCCTCTTCCAGCTTCTGCGGTACTGTATCTAAAACGTAGTCAGCAAGGTCATCTGCGTCTGGCGGAGGTCCTATGCCAAGCCTAAGCCTGGAAAACTGTTCGGTGCCGAGTGAATCTATGATGCTCCTTAAACCGTTGTGGCCTCCATGAGATCCGCTGTCCCTAAGTCGAAGCCTTCCGAGTTCAAGGTTGATGTCATCGCAGATCACAAGAAGTTCATCGGCATTGTATCCTTTACTGTCAAGGAAAGCCGCAACGGCTCTGCCGCTTCTGTTCATGAAAACAGTGGGTTTGATAAGGTCCGGGCCATCCGGAATTACCGCTGCATTGAAAAGACCTGCATTTATGAAATGAACGCCGGCTTCCAGTGCCAGTATATCGGCTACCCAGAAACCGGCGTTATGCCATGTCATTCTATACTTATCCCCGGGATTACCAAGGCAGGCCACAAGGCGGGGAAGCGACAAGGACTATTCCTTTCCGGATTCTGAAGTTCCCTCTTTCTCTTCACCTTCGGCAGGAGCTTCCTCACCTTCGGCAAGTTCTTCCTCTTCCACTTCCTCGACCTCGACCTTGGCGACACTGGGTGCCACAACGGAAGCAATAACAAGGGCAGGATCCATGTCAAGGGTCATGCCCTGCGGAAGAGTAATTTCTGAAAGATGCATGGAATCTCCGATGTCCATCTTCTCAACATCGATGTTTATGGCTGACGGGATGTCCTTTGCCCTTACCTTGATGATGATCTCATGAAGAGCATGTTCGAGGACTCCGCCCATCGAAACACCAAGGGGGATATTCTCAATATGTACGTGAACCGGGATGGATACTATCTGGTCCGCGGATACCCTCAGGAAATCAATGTGAACAGGTTTGTCTGTAAGTACGTCCCACTGGACATCCTTGATGATGGCGGTAACCGGAGATTTTCTGCCCATCTTAAGATTGACTATTCCGGTTGATGTGGCGAAACCTACCGTATCCATGAAGTCCTTTTCGATAACCGAGACTTTCAGTTCTCCGCCACCTCTGCCGTAAACAACAGCCGGTACGGATCCTGAGCGGCGCAGTCTTCTTGCCACTCGGGAACCGAATTCGGTGCGTTCGGTAATCTTCAGTGAATATTTCTCAGGCATTACTATATCCTTTCTCCCTCCCGGTTACTCCGGGACAGTGGCTGGGGCGGGAGGATTCGAACCCCCAATGCAGGGACCAAAACCCTGTGTCTTAACCATTT
>JAUWSQ010000045.1 GCA_030609965.1 Candidatus Fermentibacterota bacterium | reverse complement strand
TGGCGTGTATCGATTCTTCGGGGAGTTTCCCTTCCAGCATGGATGCGGTGACAAGCGCGTGTCTTGCGTGGTCATCGACGGTCTTTTCGTAATCCAGATCATGCAGAAGACCCGTAAGTCCCCATAAGTCAACATTTTCTCCTCTGTCTTCTGCCAGCGTGCGCATAACTGCCTCTGCCGCCAGGGAGTGACTGATCAGGTTCCTGTTACTGAGGTTCTCTTCAAGCAATTCAAGGGCTTCAGCCCTGCTAATTAATGAAATCACTGTTCCATTTACCTCCAGAGGTAAGAAGATCACTGTTACTGCCTTTTTCTATGACGCGAAAAGCCCTTCCAAGAAAGGAAGCTATATCAGAGGGAATAAGAGATCTCTCGGATGAATGCTCAATCGCCATATCCGCCGCCAGTCCGTGAACAAACACCCCGAGTAAAGCTGCATCGAAGGGCTTCATGCCCTGAGCCATGAGCGATGCTACAATCCCTGTTAGAATATCACCGCTCCCACCTGTAGCCAGGCCGCTGTTGCCCGCAGGTATGGTGCAGGAGTCTCCGTTCTGACTGTATACCACCGTTGGTCTTCCCTTCAGCACAACGGTGATGCCGGCAGATTCCGCAAGTTTTTGCGCTGCCGCGGACCTGCTGGCGATGTTAGCCGGGTCGCATTTCATAAGTCTTGCCATTTCGCCTGGATGAGGTGTTATGAGCAGGGGGCCTCCGTACTCCTTGAAATCTTTTAGCGGGTTACCAACTGTATTCAGAGCATCAGCATCCAGCACCAGCGGAACGGACCAGTTTTTCAGTATACTTGTAATGATTTTTTTCGTTGCCGTGCTGTTTCCCATCCCCGGTCCGGCTGCTGCCGCCTGGAAATCCGCTGGATCAGGAATACCAGAGAAATCACCCGGAAGGAAGTAAGGGGAAAGCACTTCAGGGATACGTCCCGCTATAAGCTGATGGGTGGAGAGCGGCACAGAAAGGGTCACGAGGCCAGCTCCGGAGCGGAGTGCCCCGAGAGCCATCAACTGGGGGGCGCCCGGCATTGCTTCAGATCCACCGACAAGCAGCAGCCTTCCGAATGTACCTTTATGCCCGTCTGCGGGCCTCATTGGAAGAAGAGCGGAAACGTCGCTTAGCCCGGGTATCTGGCGATCCTGAGATTCATCGACATCTATTCCTATATCTGCTGTCAAAATACTTCCAGAAAAACCGCAGCCTGGAGGGAACAGAAGCCCCGCTTTGGGGGCGCCGAAGGTTACAGTTACATCCGCGGGTACTGCCAGGGGGTCTGTCTCACCTGTTTCTCCGTTAATTCCGGAGGGGGTGTCTACAGCGAGTATTTTGCAATCGTAACCCCTGCTCCTCTCAAGGCATCTGGCGAATTCATCCTGAATACTCCCCCTGAACCCGGTGCCCAGAAGAGCATCAACGACCAGTCCTGCTGAATCGGGGAGTTCGTTCATTTTCCCGGAAGAAAGGATGCATCCTCCATTCTGGGTGTACCTGGCCAGGTTGGTCTGGCATTCACGAGAGAGAATCTTTCCGGTAACCGTAGCAAGTACAACACATACCTGGAATGATTTCTCCCGGAGTATTCTTGCCAGAACTAGACCGTCACCGCCGTTATTTCCAGGACCAGCGAATACAATTACCGGACCGTCCTCAGGGTTCAGCATTTTCATGGCTGTGCGGGCTGCAGCAGTTCCAGCCCTTTCCATCAGAATATCCCCGGGGGTTCCGTTTTTAATGGCTCTTCGATCAAACTTTGTCATTTCCTCAGGAGTTACCCAGTACTTCATTGCTGCTCCCCTGCTGCTTGAAGAAATACAGCGGCTACCGCAGTAGCATGCGTACGGGAGACACTTACAAGAACATTCCTGTTCCCGAGCAACTCTATTGACCTGCCGCTGATAACAGGAGTCAGAGAGAGATGTTCAGGAGGCGGAAGAACGAAATCATGCCACCGAACCCCCTCTGAAACACCGGTTCCGAGTGCCTTGAAGAAAGCTTCCTTTGCGGCGAATCGGGTTGCCAGGAAACCCGTATCTCCCTGTAGTTCCAGCTCCCTCTCACCGAATATCCTGTGCAGGAAACCGTCCCCACTTCTTTCGAGAGCTTTCTCTATGCGTTGAATGCTGACAATATCAATGCCATGAGACAAATCTGATGACATAAAACCCTTCTCTGGAATACTGAAGACCGTTCAAATATTAATACTGTACTACAGCTGTCAGGGGCAACCGACAGGAGAAAGACTCGTTCCGGACCACCTGGCGAATGCGTTACAGGATAGAGGAGAGGAAGCCTGAGGATTCCGTTCCAGAATGGCAGCTGCAGCCCGGCCGACCATAAGGGCGTTGTCAGTGGAATGCTCCTTGTCGGGGAGGAACAGCTCGAGGTTCCGGGTAGCGCATTCCTCTCTGAGAACCTTCCGGAGAAGACTGTTTGCAGTAACACCGCCAGCGGCAAGAACGCTTTTAGCTCCGATCTTCCCGCATTGATACATCAGTTTGGATATAAGCAGATGTACGACAGTTTCTCTGAAGGAAGCCGCGAGATCGCTGCGGTCTACCCCCTTTTCCCATAGCAGTTTTGCAGCTGTCTTGAGTCCGCTGAAACTGAATTCCGGCAGTGATGGGTCAGCCATAGGAGACGGAAGGGAACAGTTCTCGGCGCGGCCGCTGTCGGCGGCGAGATCAAGAGCTGCTCCTCCGGGGTAGCCAAGACCGGTAAGTTTCGCGGTTTTATCAAAAGCCTCGCCTGCAGCGTCATCTCTTGTTGAGCCCAGAAGCAGTATCTCCTGCCATGAGTTCATCCGAAAGAGGCTCGTATGGCCTCCGGAAACGAGAAGGGCTGCAGCGGGGAAGATTACCCGCCGTTTCTGTCCGTAGTGAATGTAGAGGTGTGCCGCCAGGTGATTTATGCCCAGGAAGGGTTTCCCGGCAGCCCAGGCAACCGCTTTACTCCAGGCCAGTCCCACCAGAAGAGATCCTGTAAGCCCTGGACCAGCTGTTGCGGCGAAAACCTCGATATCCCCATAACCAACTCCACCTGCAAGAAGAACTTCCCTGACAAGCTCGGGAAGTATCTTCATGTGGCTGCGTGAAGCAAGCTCCGGGACAACTCCTCCATGCTTTGAGTGTACTTCCTGGCTGTATACGCGTTCCGCGATCGCACTGCATCCATCGAGCAGTGCAACCGCGGTATCATCGCAGGATGTTTCTACAGCCAGTATTCTCAAAGGTGTTATTCCTCTTCTTCGCGGAGAATCCTGACTAATACCTCTGTTCTTATATCACCGTAGATCTTAACGGAAACAGGAAACTCTCCAATGGCTTTAAGATGCTCACTGAGAAGAACCTGTTCAATATCAATCTCGAAGCCGGCGTTATTTATGACGTCGGAAATGTGTCTTTCATTAACGCTTCCGTAAAGGTGGCCGTTCTCATCAGCTGCCGCTTTGATCTCGACAGCAAAACCCTTGAGCTTATCGGCAAGCTGCTGAGACTCTGAGGATATTCTGGTCTGCTCTTCAAGAGCCCTGGTTCTGTATAATTCAGCGGACTTTATTGCGGCTGATGTAGCCTTTACCGCGAAATTCCTTGGGAACAGGTAGTTCATGGCGTAACCGCTGGCTACATCAACAATATCACCTCCAAGACCAAGGTCTTCCACACTTTTGATAAGAAGTACTTTCATTATTGATTTTTCCTTTCGTATATATTCTTAAGACGTGTTCTGAAATCGAACCATGTATCAAGTATACCGGTAATTATCAGCACTCCAAGGGCAAGCGGAGGAAACACTACTGTCATAAGAATTGCCATGATAAGTACCTGAGGATACATCGACAGTACATTTCTGATTACTGCAAACCCGATAGCGGAGTAGGGTAGAATCATGAAAATTGAAATATTCACAGCTGCCTGCTGAAGAAAGAACGGAAGACTGCTTCCTGTAAGATTTACAGCCAATGCAGCTATAAGAATCCAGGCCGGAATCAGACCCATCTTGAGAGAAGGATCCCCTGGAAGATCAAGCTGAACGCCTCTTCGCCTGATTATCAGTTTTACTGCCGCTCCCGAGGCTATAACTCCCGCTGCCGCCCATAGAGCCAGAATAGAAGGCAATACGTACATCAGTATATCCATTACAAGAATAATCTCCGTTGAACTCATTCCAGCAGAACTGTAAAACTGTATGAGGGCTTCAACATTGTTTCCTGACAGTAGAGATTGCTCCGGGAACAGGATTGTTCCGAAAACCGAGACCAGTGCTGTAGCGGCAGCAGCAGCTGCAATAGAGAACCGGTAGCTTCTGGCGGCTCTGATGCAGGCCGTAATGAATCCAGCACCTGTTGCTGCGATAAGGGCACCAGTGAAATCGGACAACAGGTAAACGGCGAAAAGGGATGCCATAGCCAAAGGCAGGCCGAATTTTGAATCCGGGGTAAGCAGCATTACCGTCATCACAGTCATTCCAACATAAGGGATTCCCATTAGAAAAAGAATTATCCCCACGGAAATAATACCGAAGAACCCTCTACCCGCTCCTTCAGGCTTCTCTAACATCGCTCTGATCTACCGTCTGTTTATCTATAGTGTTCTCTAACGTAGGGAACGAGAGCAAGGAACCTCGCAACCTTGATGGCATTGGCAACCCGTCTCTGGTGCTTTGCGCAGTTGCCCGTAACGCGCCTGGCTACGATTTTTCCCCTGTCCGAAACATACCTCTGGAGCATTCTTTCGTTCTTGTACGAAATTTCCATCTTCGGGTTTATGCAGAAACGGCATTTCTTCTTACGTCCGAACTTATTGTTCTTTTTCGTCATTCTCATTTTAGCGACCAAATCGGTTCCTCCTGATGATCCTTATGATCCGGATTCCAACGCAATTACGTCGGTAGCCTTAACGATCATTCTATGGTGTAATCCTTTCGATCTGTCTTCGTAGGACCTGCTTACAAGGTTTCCTTCGAGTAATACAAACGCACCGTTCGTGATACTGCGATCAATTCTCTCCGCAAGATTTCCCCATGCCTCAACACTGATGAAGTAGGTTTTCTTCCCTTCTTCCGAGCTTCCGGCGGAATACGTCAGGGAGTTTTCCAGTTTGAATCTTATTACGAAGATACCATAACTGGATGACCTGAGTTCACCCTTTTCTATTATCCGTCCGGTAAGGACGATGTAGTTCAGTTCGGGTGTTTCTCGAGAGACAGTCATACTGATCAGAACGGGATATCGTCATCCTGTGCCATGGGTCCCGGCGCGGAATCGTGCTCGTTGCTGCCCGGTACACTGCCGGGTTGTTCCGTAGAGTCATTCCCATTGGAAGAATCCTGACCCCTTCTCTCGAGAAACTGTATTCTCCTGGCGTTAACTTCCAGCTGGTTTCTTTTGTTGCCATCCCTGTCTTCCCAGGAATTGAAGACAAGTTCCCCTTCAATCAGGACGGGAGAACCCTTTCTGCAGAATTCACTTACCAGCTCAGCGGTCTTTCTCCAGGAGATAACGTTCACGTAACATGTCTTTTCCTGCCATTCTCCGTTTTTATCCCGATAGCGCTGGTTGTTGGCAATAGACATTTTGGCAAGGTGTGTTCCGTTTTCCAGGATCCTTGTGTCAGGATCGCGGACAAGATTTCCGGAGATGATGACCTTGTTTATACTGGGCATTCTCAGATCCATTACTGATCCCCGCTCTCCATATCATCGTCATCTCCTTCTACTATCTCATTATCGATTATGTCCTCAGCATCCTCCCAGGAGGAGAGTCCTTCTCCGTCGCTCCGGAGAGTAAGAAATCTCAGGCACTCATCGTTGATCTTGAGATGTTTGTCGATAGCAGCAGTTACGTCAATGCTGCCATTCCATTTAAGGAAATGGTATATCCCTTCGGTCTGTTTCTTGATGGGATAGGCCAGAATGCGGCGGCTCCATTTGTCGGAACCTTTGTATGTGCCTCCATCACCTTTGATGATCTCTACAACACGATCGTGTCCCTTATCGATATCACCTTCGGGGATGCTGGCACTCCAGATTATTACAGTTTCGTAGTCTCGCAAACTAGAAACTCCTTCCATAGTTGGGTAAAACGCTTACATCACCCGACCGGAAGGAGCACTCTTTACTTTCTGATCATTGTTTCCGGTCCGGTGACATGCGTCACTTCGAGCTGCGTATCAGCAGCAAACAACGTAGGAATTATCGGGAAATCGAGTCTCCCTGTCAAGCCCTGATCGGTAATCTCTTCAGCTGTTGTAGAGCCTTCTGCTGCCGAAAAGAGGATCACAGGTTACATAGATACCAAGGTTCCTCAAACCGCTTTCGTCTCCCGGTGACGGTATATGCGTAAGATGAGCTTCGCAGCCTCTGAGCTCGGTAAGCTTTGCCATTCCATCCGATGCTGGTTTAAAAACAGTTGCGTTCACGCTAAGAGCAACAAGAACCTCTTCCAGGTCAAGACGAAGAGGAAAAGAATTAATAGACCTCTTGAGAGATCTTATGGATTCGATTGTAGCAGGTGCCAGAAGGTGAACATCATCTTCGATTCCCGCCAGCTTCTTAACAGCATTCAGAATTACAGCACCGGACGCATGCATAAGGTCAGAGTTTTTTCCTGTAATAATTGTGCCATCTTTCAGCATCAGTGCACCAGCCGCTGCAAGATCAAGAGGATCCGTAGATTCCTCAGCAAGTTTACTGGACCGAGCGGGTTCGACTACAGGTCTGCTCTCGGGAGTCAGGCCGTAATCATACATAAGCAGTTCAACCTTCTGAACGGTCTCTCTGTCTGTTAGACCCATGATGTACTCGGAGCTGTATCGGAAATACCTTCTTATGATCTCCTGCTCGGCTGCCCTGCGTACCACATGATCATCAGTGATACCGAACCCCACCCTGTTCACCCCCATATCCGTGGGGGAAGCGTATGGCGCCTTGTCACCGGTTATCTTTCCCAGGATCCTCTTGAGAAGGGGGAAAGCTTCCACATCCCTGTTGTAGTTTATTGCTGTGGTTCCGTAGGCCTCAAGATGGAACGGGTCTACAAGATTTACGTCGCGCAGATCTGCAGTTGCGGCTTCGTACGCTGCATTAACAGGGTGTTTGAGAGGGATGTTCCATATAGGGAAGGTTTCGAACTTGGAATAACCCGCGTGTATTCCCCTTTGAAAATCATGGTACAGTTGAGAGAGGCATGTAGCCAGTTTGCCGCTGCCCGGCCCGGGTCCTGTAACAACTACAAGTGATTTAGAAGGCTTGATGTAATCGTTTCTGCCGTATCCCTCCTCACTTACTATCAGGTCGACATTGGTTGGATAACCCTTCGTGTAGTAATGCCTGAATACATTAACGCCCCTTCTTTTCAGCCGGTTCTCGAAAGAGATGGCAGATGGCTGTTCTTCGAACCTAGTTATTACTACTCCCCTGAGTGTAATGCCCCTGGATCTGAATCCGTCAATGAGCATAAGCGCATCATTGTCGTAAGTGATCCCGAAATCGCCCCTTATCTTTCTCTTTTCTATGTCTCCTGCAAATATGCATAAAATGATTTCTGCCCTGTCCCGCAGCTTTTCAAGCAGTCTTATTTTAACATTCGGATCGTAACCCGGGAGAACCCTTGCCGCGTGATGGTCGAACATCAATTTCCCGCCGAACTCCAGATACAGCCTTCCCCGGGCACTCTCTACCCTTGCGAGGATCTCCCTGGTCTGCTCTTCCAGGTATGTTTCGTTATTGAATCCGATTTCCAGCATTAATCCTGCTCCCTCATTACTAGAACTATGGTCATATCGTCATCCTGAACGGTTTTTCCGGTATGCATTATAACCGCAGAACGGATCGTTTCAGCAAGTTCCTTATAGAATATCAGCATTGAAATTCTGATCTTCAGACAAATGCCCCTCCGATGTAATCAGGTTTCCTGAACAATACAGCGATCTGAGAAAAAGAAAAGGCGGGTCACAGTGAACCCGCCTTCTGTGTCAGTTATTCGACAGAGAACTATCTTATAAGCATGGCCTGTGCCGAAACGGATCCTTGTTCGGTATCCAGCCTTACGAAGTACAAACCGCTGGCAATACCGCTGCCGGGACTCCATTCAACCGAGTGAGATCCCCCTTCGAGATGTCCATCGAAAATAGTTTCAACGATTCTGCCTGAAACATCGTAAACGTTAAGCCGAACATTACCACCTGATGGTACTGTGAATGCCAGAGACGCACCGGAAGTAAGAGGATTCGGCAGTGGGTGCTCAAGAGAGAGAACAGGACCGCTTTCGGGAGAACCCTCTATTCCTGTGCCTATGACAACCCATTTGATGTCGTAGTTGTAGTTGTGCTGCTGTGCTCCGATATAGACGGTTCCACTGGAGGGAACGGTAACGTTGAAGGTGATCTCACCAGAAGCATTTGTTTTTCCTTCTTCGTAAAATGTCATCCCGTCTCCGTAGTTATCAACTCCATCGGTCAGAGTGACGTTAGCTGCGATGACAGGGGTGCCTTCATCGGTTACTGTTATGGTAATATCCTGGGTTCCGGGAAGTATGTTTGCCGGGTGCGATATCTCAAGTTCTCCAGGATGTCCGGCGGTATCAAAAGACCAGATATCCATAGCGGGATCACCGAACCAGATATACATATTTGCGTTGGTAAGGCCAAGAGAGCCGTGATTGGTGATGAGGTAAGATGTGGCTTCCATGATAGCTTCACATACGCGGAAAGTACCGGTATTGAAGAGGGCGATGTAGATCCTTTTCGCGTAATCGTGATTGGGAATAGTGTATGAGGGAGCGTTTGCTCCGAGGTTTCCGCTTGCTCCGTTGGTTGCCCACTGCCACGCTTCGCTGAGGCATGTTGAGGCCAGATCATACCTACCGTTCAGACACGCGATATTGAAAACAGGCATCATAAAAGTGTTTTCAAGAAGATTGATTCTTCCAGCTGACCAGCCCAGAGACCACTGCCACACATATTCGCTGCCGTGACCTCTGTAGAGAACACTGCCTATGCCGTTGTTTATGCCATCTGAAACCATTGCAACCGTTGCGCCCTCGGGTGGGTATACCTTGGTGAAAGTAATATCGCAGAGGCTGTAAGGGAAGATAGCTATCTGGTTGCAACAGAGGGTATACTTGCCCGGATAATCCTCGCCGTGCGCCCCCAGTATGATTTCGCTGGGAATGATTCCCGTAGTGTAAGAATCACCGAAATCGTAATCCATGTAGCCGTTGATGATTTTATCGACCTGGAGTACTATTTTGGCTGAATCCCCCGTAATACGCCCGACTGATATATCCGGGTAATTTCCAGATTCGATCTGCGCATAATAATAATCACCTACGTAAGTTCCGTAATTGTACGAAGGCAATTCGTCGTGAGTACCTACTATACAGGCGAAACGAGTTACTCCTGTCACATAGTTGTTGGTTATGGCGTTCCTTATCTGGGTGGGTGTGGCAGGAGTCGCCAGGATCTCGACCCTGGTATGAAGACCGAGGTAGTGGTGAGTCTCGAAGAGTTCCGAAACCCAGTCGACGTTGTCTTCCGTGCATACAAATACATACTCCACGCCATCATCACGGGATCCGTCAATCGGATCCGCGCATGCCTCAAAAATATCCCAGTTAATAATGCTCTGTTCCATCGCCGGAACCATTGATGGGTTCACGGGAAGGGCCATGACTCCGGGAGAGCCGTGGAATTCAACGCGGAGGGTTATACTTGATGCTGCTTCAAGGGTACCTGCAGAAGGATTGAAGCGCAGGGGATTCACAACCAGCCTTGCTGCATTAAGCCCGGACCAGCCGCCTTCATTGTCTATGTAAGCCCACCCGCGGGGGAAGCTGCCGGTTCCTTCGTAGAATTCTTCGTTCATGACGAAGGGGAATGGGGCATGATACATATCAATTTCCGGGGTCTGCCTTGGCAGTATTTCCATGTTCTCGTAGACTGTAAAGCCAACGTCCTCAACTGTCACAACAGCTTCCGTTCCGAAGGGAAGGGCGAAAAGTCTGGGAACAGACGGCAGATCGGGAAAGCCTTCGCTGCCCTGCGAATAGCACTCCGGGAGCTCGGCGCTGTCCCAAATCCTGCCGCCGGCAGGAGAATTGTAGAGATAGAATCCTGGAACAGTCACTTCAACAAGCATATGGTAAGCGTCCGACTCCAGGACAGTCACCTGCGGTACTGCACCTTCGGTACCGCCGAAGGACTGCCAGCTGGAGACACTTCCTGATCCGGCTGCGAAGGCTGAAGTACATATCAGAATAACGGATAGAAGAAATTTCATAGTCAATCATCTCCCTTATAGAAAATAGTTAGAACCTATCGATAATACCAACACAGCAGAAACACTAACTGTTCCCGGGTATGCAGGTCAAGATGACAAAAGAAAAGGCGGGTTCCGAAAAACCCGCCTTCCGTATCAGTTATATCAGTCAGCGTGCTATCTGATAACCATAGCCTGCTGGGTAAGAATTCCTCCGTCAGTTGTGAGCCTGATGAAGTAGACACCGCTGGCGATTTCAGATCCGGGAGCCCAGGATACACTGTGGGTTCCTGATTCTACTGAACCGCTGAGGATGGTCTCGACCATTCGGCCGGACACATCGTAAACGCTGATCTCAACGTTTCCGCTGAAGGGTACATTGAAACCAAGGGATGCGTTTTCGGTGATAGGGTTGGGGTAAGGTCTGTCAAGTGAAAGAGCAGCTGAGGGACCCTCTGAACCGGCAATACCCGTTCCTATGATAATCTCTGACATGTCGTATTTGTAATCGTGCAGGTAAGCGCCAACATGCATTATACCGCTTGCAGGAACCGTGACGTTGATGATAGCTATGCCCGAAGCGTTGGTAGTACCTTCTTCGTAACAGGTCATGGCAGTGCCTATATCAACACCGTCTGTCAATGTGACATTAACACCCTCAACAGGAACGCCGCCATCGGTTACGGTGACGGAAATATCCTGAGTTCCGGAATTTACCGATGCGGGCGCAGCGATAAGAAGTTCTCCCGGCTCTGATGGAGTGTCGAAGGTCCATATATCCATTGCGGGGTCTCCGAACCAGAGGTACATCTTCGCATTTGTAACACCAATAGAGCCATGATTAGTCACTATGTAAGAAGCTCCGGCATTATGTGCCTCGCCTACCCGGAAAAGCCCGGTATCGTAAAGAGCAATGTATATCTGCTTGATGTGATCGTGGTTTGGTATGGTGTAGGAGGGGTCGTAGGCAGCCAGATTACCACTGCATCCGTTGGACGCCCATGCCCATGCTTCTGCAAGACACGTGCCGCTGGGCACATATTCACCGCAGAGACATGCGAAGTTGAAAACAGGGGGCATGAAAGAGTTAGTTAAAGCGTTGATATTGGTAGCGGTCCAGTAGCTGGGAGCACTCCAGGACCAGATGGTTACATCGCCGTGGCCTCTGTAGGTGACTGTACCTATCCCGTCGTTAATGGCGTTCGATACATCGGTATTCGTGCCGCCCTCGGGTGGGTATACCTTGATGAAGGTCATATCGCAGAGGCTGTATGGGTATGCCGCGATTTCGTTGCAGCACTGAGTATACTTGCCGGGATACTGCTCCTGATGGGCGGCAAGCACGGCCTCGCTTGGGATGATACCAGTTGTATATGAATCGTCAAAGCCGTAATCCATATAGCCGTCGATGATCTTGTCTACCTGGAGTTCTATCTGTGCCTGGCTGCCTGTGAGACGGCCAACTGCTATCTCCGGTAAATCATCGCTTCCGAGGATGCATGCGTACCAGTAATCACCATAGAAACTTCCATAGTTGTACGATGGCAGATCGCTGTAAGAACCTACTATGCAAGCGAAGCGGGTTACACCAGTGGTGTAATTATCCGTTATGGCGGTTTTTATGTCAGTCGTGGTTGCACCTGATGCAGGAAGGGTCTCGACTCTTACGTGGAGCCCAAGGTAATGATGGGTCTCGAAGAGTTCTGTTACCCAGTCTACAGTGTTCTCGGTGCAGACAAAGACGTACTCTACGCCGTCGTCTCTGGAACCACCTGCTGTGGCAGAAGCTTCAAAGACATCCCAGTTGATTACAGATCGTTCCATCTCCAGAGCCATGGAGGAAATAACCGGATCGGCGAGCTGCGCAGCATTTCCCTCGAAATCAACCCTCAGGGTGATACTGCTTGCAACTTCCATATTTCCCGTTGAGGGGTTGTAACTGAAGGGATTAACAACGAGTCTTGCAACATTAAGTCCGGCCCATATTCCTTCGTTATCGATCTCTACGGATGAGGAGGGATAGCTTGCGCCTCCATGGTAGAAATCCTCGTTGATGACAAAGGGGTATGGTTCGTGGGCCATGTCGATCTCCGGGGTTTGCCTCGGGAGTATCTCTATGTTTTCGTAAACAGTTGAATTAACTCCTTCAACCGTTACAGTCGCCCTGGTTCCAAAAGGAAGGGCGAACAATTCGGTTACGGAAGGCAGTTCGGGCAGACCGACCCTTCCCTGCGGGTAATATCCGGGCAGTTCAACACAGTTCCATGTCATACCCTCAGCCGGTTTGTCGTAAAGCCAGAAGCCCGGGAGGGATATTTCCAGCAGCATATGGTTCTGGTCTGATTCAAGGACCGTCAGCACAGGGCTTTCTCCCATGGAGCCTCCGAAGGACTGCCAGGCGGAAATGCTTCCCTGTCCCGCGGCGAAAACAGACGCCACAGCCAGGAGCAGGATCAAGAAAGTTCTCTTCATATCAACTACCTCCTTTTTGAACTATGAAATATAGAATTGCTTACACCAAGACAGCATAATAATTTAACAGCTGGACTTGGTGAGAGTCAAGGTGCTTTACCAGACCGGCAGTCTCCCCTGCCTGTCATGCAGTATATTCAAAGATACACCGAAAGGAGACTTACATGAAAAAGATAGTTATACTGTTACTGGTTTGCGGTTTAGCCACAGCTGGAATGAAGGTTGGGGGCAGGATCGGCTACTATGGCGGAGACGACCCGCGGACAGGCCAGAGCGCCTCAAGCGCTGTTTTTGGAGGTCAGTTGACTTTTTCTCTCATGGGTCTTGTTGATCTTGAGATCAGCGGATCGTACGCCTCCAGCGAAAGTGATATCACAATGGGGCAGTACCTTATCACCTATATCGAGGATGAATACGACCAGAACTTCCAGGGGGACACAACAGGTCTCTACCAGTACCTTGAAAATGAATGGGGATGGACACCTGACAGTATCAGCTCTCAGCTGCTGAACGATTATACAGCTACTTTCCATGATATAGATCTGGGAGCCACCATGAAAATCAAAATACCCATTGGAGTTATACCCCTGAAGCCCTACATAGGCGCTGGTGGCGGGGCGCATATACTTTTCAGCGATGCAGATATTCTGATGCAGGTTGTCAGCGAGGAAACAGGCGGCAACATTTCTATCGACCCATACGATCATGTTCATCCCGGCATTCACGGTGTTATCGGGGTGGTTTTCGAGCCACCCATGATTCCATTCAGCGTATTCGGAGAGTACAAGTACACAAAACCCATTGCTTCATCGGGTAACGAAGTGGACGGGATCAGCATGTTCTATGCAGGTGTGAATCTGGGATTCTAAGCCGCCGCCGGGTATTTATGACAGGTGACACGGGATTCCCGTCCTGTGTCACCTGTTTTATCTGTTCATAATTCCCTGCAGCATCATGCGGTGAATGGGTTTTCCCGAAACAACCACTCCCCCGGAAGAAGGGGTCCAGTTTTCACCTTTGTATGAAGAAACCTTCCCGCCCGATTCCGTCGCAAGAAGAGAACCCGCTGCCATGTCCCAGGGTTTCAGATGCTCTTCCCAGAATCCGTCAAGTCTACCGCATGATACATATGCCATATCAAGCGCTGCGGAACCCCCCCTGCGTATTCCCTGTACCCTTTCAAGGAAATACTTGAGAACATCAAGATCCATACCGGGATCATCAATTTTTCTGTGGTAAGGAAAGCCGGTGGCAAAAATGCAATCCGATATTTCCTTAACTTCTGTAGAGAACAACTGATTCCCGTTCATCCAAGCTCCAGATCCCCTTGATGCGGAAAAGGTTTCGTTCCTGCCAGGATCATGGATGCAGCCATACTCTACATCAGTACCATTCCAGTACGCTATGCTTACAGCCCAGACAGGATATCCGTGAGCGTAGTTATTAGTACCGTCCAGTGGGTCGACAATCCAGAAGGGGGGAGCAGGAAATTTCCCTACCCAGCTTTCCTCACCAAGGAAACCCGCTTTTGGATCGATTTTCAGAAGACGTGCTTTCAGGTACTTCTCTGAGAGCAGATCAGCGCTTGTAACCAGCTCGTGACTGCTCTTTCTTGATACGGATGCCCCGTTCTGTGCGGCGAGAAGGATCGAGCCGGCTTCGCGGGCAGCCTGAATAATTTCATCAATCATCTGATAATCAGCCTTTCTGAAAACCTCCTGAGACCCTTAATCATATCCGAAGGGTCGGTCTTGTTTTTTTTCCTTCAGTTTGATACTTTAATCCAAACTTTACAGAACATACTCCTTAAACAAGAGGACATGAAATGAAGAAGAAGAACCTGATATCTCATAGCATATCTATCCTGCTCTCCTGGATTCTTGGAGTGATTGCCATTGTGGCCGGGACAGCGATTATCATCTTAGCGTTTATAGCCTGGGAGCCCGTCAGAGGCAGCCTTGTATCCATATCGGAAGGGCTGCATAGTGCCAATTCAGCGGTTGAGCTGATAGGAAAGGATTTCGGGACATCCTCCTCCCTTGTCAGTGAAGTTAGTAATTCAATAAGAAGTATGAAGGAAATAGTTCACGAAACCTGGATTACGGTTGATAACATCAGTGAAACCACGGACGATATAAGGAGGCTGGTTCTCACCGTGGGGGAAAGCCTTGAAAACCTTCCTCCTGCCATGACTTCGATGATAGGCAGGAACTACTTTTCTGAAGCGATATCCAGCCTGAATAATACTTACTATTCATCGGGAGAGATGATATCCCAGATGGAACATCTTTCCGTAACGCTGCAGCCCCTGGAGCCGCTTCTTTCCGAAGTTGCAGGCGGGGTTGATTCCCTGGCTGGAGACCTTTTCTCGACCGAGGAAGCTTTCAGCGAAGCCACGCAGCACCTATCAAAAGCCGCTGAAGCGATTGAGAACGCTGCTGATTCATCAATCCTGCCGATGATAGCAGCTGGAATCGGGCTCATTCCTCTGCTTGTAGGGATATACCTGATCATTCAGGGGATTGCTCTGGGAAGGCTCTATTCCGACAGAGTTGAGACCGGTGAGGCTGATAGGGAAGAAACCGTCTGAAGGTCTTGATATCCACAATATCCAGGTCAGTGTAAACAGCCCGGCTTAAGGGCGTGCCATTCCTGCCTGCTCGCACTATACTAAAACACTATGAAGATTCTTATGTTTGCTATCCCTCTCGTGGTTCAGCTGCTTAACGCAGGAAGCATTAGTCTGCTGAATCAGGAACAAATGGAAATCCCTGTCGCTCAGTATAGAACAGTTAGATTCGCACTCCCTCCTCATCTGTCGGATAGAGCCAGCCTTCGGGGGATTGTCAGTATCAGCCCGGATACGGCATCCATTGAGTTGATACTCCTTCATATTGATGATTATATGAGGTGGCGAGGCAGTACGGGTACTGTCGATACGCTGAAATATCTGTCAATATCCTCAGGCCCGTTCGAAATTGAAATTCCGGGACTGGGCAGCTATGCCCTTGTTGTCAGCAACCGCGGCAACTACCGACCTGCCTCTGTCATACTTGACCTGGATATATTCTTTGCCGGAAGCGGGAAAACCGGAGATCCCCTCCCATCCGCCCTCAGGCTTGCTCTTTTCCTTATGATGGCGGGAACTGCAGCTATTGCAGTGGGAAGCGTACTGTCAAAGAATTTCCATCGACGAAAACGCATTACTTGACGGGGCAGAAAAACTCTATATACTCATATTCCGACAGGAAAAAGGGGGAAATTTACTATGCTTATTTCTACACGAAGCCGGTACGCACTGCGTGTCCTCGTTCGAATGACCAGAATGGTGAATATGGGTGAAAAACAGCCAGTATCCCTTGCCATGCTGTCAGAGCAGGAGCAGGTTTCGGTACGCTACCTTGAACAGATTTTCGGTCTGCTTCGGAGCAGCGGAATAGTGAAAGGAAAAAGGGGCCCCGGCGGCGGATATATTCTTGGAATGCCTCCAGGAGAAATAAGTCTCTTTGATGTAGTTGATGTTCTTGAAGCAGATTTTCTCCCGACGAACTGCATGTCAGGAGATACAAGCTGTTCTCCGGAGGAGGGTTTCAGGCAGGCTACCTGCACACTTATGGATAAATGTGTAACCAGGCCTCTCTGGATGACGCTGAGGAACATGTACTACTCCTTTATGAAGGACAAAACCCTGGAAGACCTCACAGAAGGAAGAATCCAGGAGCAATAGCAATGTGGAAGTACTCGAAGAAACTCATGGATCATTTCATGAATCCAAGGAATTCGGGACAGCTGCTGAACCCCGACTGCCACTCGGAGGTTGGTTCCCCTCAGTGCGGTGATGCCATGACCCTTGATATTCAGGTGGATGACGAAGACAGAATTGCGGAAATCAGGTTCATGACCTTCGGTTGCGCGGGTGCCATTGCGGCAGCCTCCGCCCTGACAGAAATTGCAAAGGGAAAGACTCTGGAGGAGGCTCTCACCATCAGTAATGATCAGATAGTGGAGTTCCTCGGCGGAATGCCGGAGGAGAAGTATCACTGTTCCGTAATGGGGCATGAAGCCCTTTCGCTGGCTATTGCAGATTTCAGACACAGGAGAGACAACACTGCGGAACATCTTAGTTCCATTCTCAGAGAAATGCCCCCAGGTCTTGCAGAAGCCTTGGAAAATAGAAGTCTCGGTATTGAGCATATCCACCCCCTTCGTATAAGGGTCAGGCTTTCAGGGGGAGATGAGGAAATCGTTACTGCAGTACTGGAAGACGAATTGCAAAAGCGCACCGGGAAAAAAGTGAAAGTGAGGGTCACCCGGTGAAGGTTTATCTGGACAACAACGCAACTACAAGAATAGCGCCTGAAGTACTGGACGCGATGCTTCCATTTCTTACCGAAAAGTTCGGTAACCCATCCAGTTTCCATTCCTTTGGAAGTGATCTCATGGAAGATATTGAGGAGGCAAGGGAGAAGGTTGCCGCACTCCTTGGTGCCCACGCCGAAGAGATCGTATTTACATCAGGTGGAACCGAAAGCGATAATATGGCACTAACCTCCGCGATTACGATAAACCCGCTGAAACCCGGTCTTGTTACCTCAGCGATCGAACATCCCGCGGTTCTTGAAACGGCTGAGCACATTAAGAGTAAAGGACATCCTGTAAGGCTTTCGGAAGTTAACAGTAATGGAACCCTGAATATGGATTCTCTCGAAAGTTGTATCAGCGAGCAGACCGGTCTTGTTTCCATAATGATGGCCAACAACGAAACCGGTGTCATTATGCCTGTGGAGGAAGCAGCCTGCCTGGCACATAAAGCCGGGGCACTTTTTCACACAGATGCAGTCCAGGCTGTGAGTAAGATACCGGTGGACGTGCGATCATCAGGTATTGACATGCTCAGTATTTCAGCCCACAAGCTACATGGACCTAAGGGAGTAGGGGCCTTTTTCATCAGAAAGGGGATAGAGATACCTCCCTTCATGCTCGGGGGCCACCAGGAAAACGGAATGCGGGCAGGAACTTACAATACCGCTGGGATAGTAGGGCTCGGCGTGGCGGCCTCCCTGGCGGTCAGGCATCTTTCAGAGGAGAACGGCAGAACCGGGCTGCTGCTCGAAATGCTGGAGAGCGGTATCCTGGAAAAATGCCCCGGAGCGGTTATTGTGGGAGCAGACGCTGCAAGGCTTCCCAATACAGCCACAGTATTATTCAGGGGAGTGGAAAGTGAGGCGGTGATGACCTTTCTGGATATAGAGGGGATCTGTGTTTCTTCCGGTTCAGCATGCAGCACCGGGGAAGAATCCCCCAGTTACGTTCTCGCGGCCATGGGTATTGATACCGTTGATGCAAATACTGCATTGCGGTTCAGCCTGAGCAGATATTCCACTGCGAGGGAGATCGACTACGTTCTGGAAGTTCTTCCACCCATCATAGAGAAACTCAAGGAGATTTCACCCTACGTAAACCGCTAAAAATCTGATCCCGTCCAGGAAACTCCAGCGGAGATACTGTACGTTTCGTTACCGCTCAGTCCTGCCCGGAGGACTCCAAACAGAGATATCCCTTCGAAGGCATACAGAATTCCTGAACCGCTCAGACCAAAATTCCCCAGGGTGTTTCCGTCCATCGCACATACTATCTGAACATCCTCTGTAACGTAACTGGCTCCTCCAATAGTGAAGTCCATGTAATCGGTGATTCGATCTTTAAATGGATTTCTACCTCCATTGAGAATGTACGAAGCGGAAGCCTGAAGACGGAAGAGGCGGAAGGTGGTACTGGTTGCCGCTCCCAGAACTAGTTCGGAACCACGATCCCTTCCCTCAAGCCCGGTGGGCAGTCTGAGCTGACCCCTGAGAACTATGGCGGAACCCCCTCTTGCGGTTTCGTACAACCAGGCACATCCAGCGGTAATATCTCCAAGCAGCCTGTCTCCCGCCTCTGAATCGTCAAGATAAAAAGGGATTTCTCCTCCTATCTCAAAACCATCCATCCAGCCCCATGTTACGCTCAGCGGAAGAAGAAGATAATTCCCGGAGCCCTTAAGATCTACATAATTCAGGTGGGTCTGAACACGCAGGCAGCCCTCCCCAAGCACAGCGCTTCCGGGCAGAAAAACGAAACCGCTGAGCCCTCCCTGGGTTGATGTTCCATGAATGGGGTTACCGCCGATAACCCCTGGCGCCATAACTGTAATAACAGCAAGAAATACTTTTATCATGATACTCCCTTATATTCGCCTTAATGTGGCAGTGGATGAAGAGAATCTTCTTTCTGTTCAAAGATGGTTTCAATATGAACGTACCGAAGGAAAATAATAGAAAATGAAGTGGAGTGAGATAGGCCTGATAATCCTTGCACTCGCGGCAGTGACGGGTTTATTCTCTGTAGTTACAGGCGGGCAGGAAACCATTGAAAACGAAGATAGAATTCCTGAGGAGACTGATCCCCTGGTATTGCTCGAACGCGATTTTGCGCAAATCTGCTGTGGATCGGGGTGGAGAGAAGTGCCGTCGGCATCGACGGACACGATAGTTAAATGCATGGATTTGCTGGATAACGTATCGGTACATCAAGCAAACCTTTACATAACTAGAACCTTTCTCAGTCACGGTTTTGATCACATTGTAACATACCATGTTCCGGGCCGGGGTCTTTCCTTTCTCTGCCATACCCCTGATGGAAAACCTATGCGGTTCGAATTGAATGATACAAGCAGTGATCATTAGAATTACTGTTGTTGACACATTCTATTTCAGTCGGTATTCATCAGTTCCCGCAGAACTAGTATATTCTGCCTGATTTGTACTGGAATACTAAATCACAGCTCGGCCGGTAAGCGGATACCAGCCGCATTTTCTCGGTATGTCAAGGTTTCCTGACATCTGATGAATGTTCCTCGGAGGTTATTACATATGACAAAGGTCGCCAAATGGCGTAACTGGACTTCAATAGCTCTGTTTGTAGTATCAATCTTTATGGTCTGGCCCACACTGCGATGGTACCTTCTGCCTGCCAGTGAAAGGGATAGGGCGGAGGCCAGCGTTCAGCCCGACACGGACAATCCACATTTCAGAGCAATACTTGACAGCCTGCATGACCAGGGTGGAGAAACCCTTCTGGAGGAATACAGAGAGCTTTACAGGACCAGTGAGGGAACCATAAAGCTCGGACTTGACCTTCAGGGTGGCATGTATCTGTCCTATATGGTAATACCGACTCCGGGCCTGGACGAGGAAGAGGCCATCGATCAGGCTCTGGAAGTTATACGGAACAGGATAAACGAGTTCGGTGTATCCGAACCTTCCATTACCCGGCAGGGCAGCGACAGGATTGTAGTACAGCTGCCAGGAGTGCGTGATCCTGAAAGAGCAAGGTCAATTGTAGAACGGCAGGCATTGCTGGAATTTAAACTCATAGCGTACCCTACTGAAGAAAACCCAACAGTATCCAGCGTTCCGGTTTTAAGGGACGTTGATAACCTGTTGGTCGGTAACGAATTCGACGAGCCTGCATCACTTGACAGTCTTCTGGAAGAATCTTTCGACATTATGGAAACCGCTGAAACATCTCTTTCGGAGTCCGATTCAGCGATTCATATAGATGTGGAGGAAGGCTTTGCGCTTCCCCAGCAGGTAACCGAAGAAGAGGGCTTACCGGATGAAATATCACTTCCGGAGCTGGAACGTCCAGGAAGCCTTGCAAGCCTGATAGAGCTGGCGCCCGAGGAAATAGCCAGAGGCTCAAGGGGACTATCACCTGGAGACTGGATAGTCTATACCGGTGACAAGATGGATCAGCTCAATGACATCATCAACCGGCCAGATGTAGATTCTATCCTGGCTGCAGTCAATCTCCGTTTTACTTTCGGCAGACTGGAAGAAACTCCTGAAGGAACATTCAAAGCTCTCTATCTTCTTCCCCGTGATATGACCCATGGCTGGGAACGCCAGGTTGATCAGTTAATGGAGAATTACCATCTTACAGGGGCGAACCTCACCGATGTCAGAATCCGCATGGGCAGCGCTCAGTCCCTTACGAACAGTCCCTATCTCATTCTGGAATTCGATTCGGATGGAAGCCGGAACTGGGAGCAGATTACAGGGAACAACGTAGATAAGCGTGTAGCCATTGTTCTTGACGGTACCGTATACTCCGCTGCGACCATTCGCGAACGGATATCCGGCTCCGGAACGAGGTTATCAGGCGGATTCTCAACCGAAGAAGCAAGAGATCTCAGGCTGGTTCTGAAGGCTGGTTCCCTGCCGGCAGAGCTTGTAATAGCTGAAGAACAGACCATAGGACCAAGTCTTGGCCAGCAGTCCATTAACAGAGGCATGATGGCGGGGATAATCGCTTTATGCCTGGTGGCTGCTTTCATTATCATCTATTACGGAACCGGCGGTATAGTAGCTATTATGGCCCTGATTTTCGATATGCTTATCATCATGGCCGTTCTCAGCTTTCCCGGCCCCCTTGCACAGCTGGGGTTGAGCGGTCTTAACGCGACCCTTACTCTGCCGGGGATAGCGGGAATCATCCTGACCATCGGTATGGCCGTTGATGCCAGTGTTCTCATATACGAGAGGATCAGGGAGGAAAAGCGCTCCGGCAAGGGTATCAGAGCAGCTGTAAGGTCAGGATACTCCAGAGCCTTCGTAACCATCCTCGATGCTAACCTCACCACTCTGATAGTGGCTCTGGTGCTGTATAAATTTGGAACCGGTCCCATAAAAGGATTCGCCGTTACCCTCTCAATAGGTATTCTTGCCAGTATGTTCTGTTCCCTTGTTTTCTCAAGGGCTTTCATTGAGCTTCTCCTTAAAAGCAAGAAAAAGAAGAACCTCAGTTTCGGGAAATGGTCCATTCTGGGAGACAGGCATTTCTCTTTTGTTGAAATGCGAAAGAAGACATATGTCATCTCCGCTGTTGTAATTCTCATCGGAGTGGGAGCTTTCTTTATCAACGGCGGGCTTGACCTCTCAATTGACTTTACGGGTGGCCTTGAAACGAATGTGGTCAGCTACACCGCCACCACTACGTCGGAGCTGACAGGGGCTCTGGTGAATGACGGTCTTGAGGATGTTCAGATCCAGAAACTCATGGACTACAGGGGGGAAGGAACCTCTGCATTCGTTGTTCGGACTTCAGAAACAGACAAGGATGTTGTCTACACCACTCTGCAGGATAACGGATGTGTTCCTATGGAGCTTGAAGCCGATACCGAAGGGCTCTCCTTCATCAAACAGATCGGCCCGAGGGTTGGAGAAGAGCTCAAGTCAAAAGCCCTTAACGCCATCTTCATGGCCATGATATTCATCATTATCTACGTCTGGTACCGCTTCCAGTTCAAGTGGGGGGTGGCTGCGGTTATAGCTCTGGCCCACGATACGATCATAACCATAGGCCTCCTGGCGCTGATAAGGCTTGATATATCACTGACCATCATCGCAGCGATCCTTACGATAGTGGGTTATTCTATAAATGACACGATAGTCGTTTTCGACAGGATCCGTGAGGATAGAAGGCTCCGGAAGGGCAAGACTCTGGCGGAGACGGTTAACATCTCCATAAACGAAGTTCTGAGTAGAACTGTAGTAACATCTGTAACAACTTTCATGGCCGCCTTTATACTCTTCATTATATCCGGAGGAGTACTGGCTAACTTCGCTCTTACACTCATGATCGGAATAGTTGTTGGAACTTATTCTTCCATCTTTATTGCCAGCCCGATACTTGTTGACTGGCACGCGAAGCTGAAGAAGAAGTAAAGTACAGGAACATCGATACAGTCAGGCGGAACGGTTTGAATACCGCTCCGCCTGACTTTTAACTCACATTCCCCACCCCTGAGAAGTAATTTCCCGGAATTATTTGGTTTTTTGTTTTTCGCCCCCAATTGTCTTCATTCAACTACCATTCTCATTTCAGAATGAACTCATCGCTTCTATTCCATGCTGCTCTTTGTTCATGATCGTTCCTCTCTGTATGAGCTTGACGACCATGTTGTATCTATATGGATCGGTCTTGAGATAGAACAAGGCAAGATCAGGCGTAAGAGCAGATGTATATCTA
>JAUWSQ010000047.1 GCA_030609965.1 Candidatus Fermentibacterota bacterium | reverse complement strand
TGTCCTTATGGACATCCAGACCGACATATCTTATTAACACAATGGACCACTCTTCCGGTTTAAGTTTACTGATAAGGGTAAGGTACCCTAACCAGAGGTGGTGGTCCAACCATTATGTCTTTGGTACCCCCAACGGGATTCGAACTCTGAGGATTACTTCGTGAATCCTGTTAACCAGGCGGGATTGCCAGAGGTTCATCGGCATCGCAGAATCAGGTATCCTATTGACGAGTGTTAATGATAGGGTTGATAGTACTCTCGAAGAAGATTCTATATTTCACCATGCATAAGGATGTCATTATGAAGTACATGACCGCTATTTTGTTGTTCGCGCTTTTCACAAGCACCTTTGGAGGGCAGGATGCTTTGACCGTTATCCATTCCGGCCATGCTGTATACACCTCTATCGATGGAGAAACAGCAACAGTTGATTACTATCTGCTCTCCGATTCCACCCTCCATTTTGTTAAACTGCTTCTGCCCGGTTCGGAAGAATACACCCTCCCTCAGACAGTGTCCGGGTCTGGAGTGCGTTACTCCGACGGAATGGACATGACATGGTGGGAAAGGGCGGACTCGGCAATGATCCAGCAGAGGGATACTCTGGGTAACTGGCAGACAACGGTTACACTGAGACTGGAAGATACCGAAAGTCAATAACCCGAAGCTTCATCAGCTTTCGATTATGAACAGGCTGTCTCCAAGGTTTACCGATGCTCCGGATTGAACCGGAATTCCGGTGATAACGCCTGAGGCAGGTGCGGTTATCTCATTCTGCATCTTCATGGCCTCAAGAACAAGAATACCCTGACCAGCTTCCACCTGTTCTCCATCACTGCACATGATATCCACCACAAGTCCGGGCATGGGAGCGGTTACAACCAGCCTTCCTCCCGCTTGCAGTTTTTCGGTAGTGACGACTTCCCGTTCATCCTTTACGCCGAATTCGTAGATCTCTCCCCTTGTAGTAACCTGATACTTTTTACCGAAGCGTTCAACTTCGACATTATAGGATTTACCCTCAAGAAGGATCGAAAGGTGAGCCGGAGATATCCAGGAAATACTGACAATCTTTTTCTCACCGTCTACCTCGACTTCGAAAAGTTCATCATGCGGTCGGACCTCAAGTCTTGAAGCCTCCACTTTAAGCAGATGTTCACCATCAGATACTTCGAATGCCACCATACATCCTTCCTGAAAGTTTCCACCCGTCGTCCTGCTTCACATCGGAAACAAAATCAACATTGTTTTCATTCATCGCTACTATAGTGGCCGCGATCGCGGAGATCTCCAGGAAGTCGTTCATTCTGTGATGTTCGATCCTGGTTACGATGCCCGTATCGTAATTGCCCTCAATAAAATCTCTGTTCACGAGTACCCTTCTGTGGAATGGTATAGTTGTTTTCACTCCCTTTATCTTGTACTCATCCAGAGCTCTAAGCATCCTTGCGATAGCCTCCGGGCGATCTTTGCCCCATGTAATGACCTTGGCCAGGAGGGGATCGTAATAGACAGGGATGTCATAATCCGCCGAGATCCCTGATTCAACTCTGACTCCGGGACCGGAGGGTTCAACAAGCTCCCTTATGTAGCCTACCGAAGGGAGGAAAGTCTCCGGGTCCTCCGCCGAGATCCTGCACTCGATAGCAGCCCCGTTAATACCGATGTCTTCCTGGGTCAGTCCGAGCTTTTCACCCGATGCTATCCTTATCTGTTCCTTGACCAGATCGATCCCCGTTATCAGCTCCGTTACCGGATGTTCGACCTGCAGCCTGGTATTAACCTCAAGGAAGTAGAAATCCCCGGAAGAATCGACAAGGAATTCCACCGTTCCGGCATTCGTGTATCCTGAGGCTTTGACTGCGGTAATTGCGGCATTGCCCATTCTCTCCCTCATTGCTTCGTCGAGTATGCAGCAGGGGGATTCCTCAATAAGTTTCTGGTAACGTCTTTGAACCGAGCATTCCCTCTCGTTGAGATGTATAACGTTACCGTAGTTGTCGGCTAGAATCTGTATTTCAACATGTCTCGGTTCGATCAGGTACTTCTCCAGAAAGACGTCGGGATTGCCGAATGCGGAAAGGGCTTCGGCACCAGCCCGCTTGAATGCGGACGGCAGTTCATCCTCCGAATGTACGACACGAACCCCCTTGCCTCCTCCTCCTGCTGCGGCTTTGAGGAGAACAGGGTATCCCGTCTCCGCTGCGGCCGCCAGAGCTTCCGCTTCGGATTGGAGGGGTTCCATCGCTCCGGGTATTATTGGTACCCCGGCCTTCTCCATCACCTTTCGCGCTTCAGTCTTGTTTCCGAGAAGCGCCATTGAATCGGCATCGGGACCTATGAAAACAAGCCCTGCTGCTGCACAGGCCGCAGGCAGGGCAGGATTTTCGGCAAGAAACCCGTAACCGGGATGAATCGCCTGGCAGCCGGACTTAACAGCGGTCTCGATAATCCTGTCAATCACCAGGTAGCTTTCTACCGAGGGAGCAGGGCCTATTTCGTAAGCCTCGTCCGCATACCTTACGTGCTTGGCAGATCTGTCAGCCTCGGAGAAAACAGCTACTGAAGTTATCCCTGTTTCATGACAGGCGCGTGCTATTCTGACTGCTATCTCACCTCTGTTCGCGATCAGGATTTTATTGATAACTGTCATAATGGTCCGTTTCCGTGCTTGCGCGGAGGCATGGTTTCACGCTTGCCGTCCAGGATCCGCAGTGCGGAGATCACCTTTAATCTTGTTTCGTGGGGTTTGATCACTTCATCAATGTATCCCATCCCCGCAGGCACCCAGGGATTGCTGAACATATCGTCGTACTCGTCAATGAGAAGCTGCCGTTGAGATTCCGGGTCTGCATCCTTTGCAATCTCCCTTCTATACAGGATCTTAACAGCCCCCTTGGCCCCCATCACAGCGATCTGCGCCGAAGGCCACGCAAAATTCATGTCAGCACCTATATTTTTGGAATTCATGGCTATGTAGGCTCCACCGAATGCTTTTCTTGTAACAACGGTAATCCTGGGTACGGAAGCTTCGCAGAAAGCCCAGAGAAGCTTTGCCCCCTCCTTGATAACCCCCGCATGCTCCTGCTCAACCCCGGGCAGAAAACCGGGTGCATCCTCGAACACAAGCAACGGTATGTTGAAGCAATCACAGAACCTTATGAACCTTGCGGCCTTGGCGGAAGAGAGTGTATCCAGTACACCTGCAAGAACAGCGGGTTGATTCGCCACGATACCGATCGGTTTTCCATCCATTCTTGCAAATCCCACTATAATGTTGGGAGCGTAGTCTTCATGAACCTGAAAGAGCTTTCCGTCATCGACAACTGACTGTAATACCAGTTTTATATCGTATGGCATTGATGAATCCGCTGGAATAACTGTATCAAGGGATTCATCACTTCTTGTAGCAGGATCGGTACATTGCATCATGGGTGGGTCGCTCATGTTGTTCTGAGGCAGATATGTCATGAGTTCCCTTATCATCGCCAGACATTTCTCCTCGGAGCTCACGGCAAAGTGAGAAACACCGCTTCTCCTGCTGTGAGCTGCAGCACCTCCGAGATCCTCGAAAGTTACATCCTCATGGGTGACTTCTTTGATAACATCGGGCCCGGTCAGGAACATATAACTGGACTGATCGACCATGAAAACAAAATCTGTCAAGGCGGGGGAATAAACAGCTCCGCCCGCGCATGGCCCCATAATGGCTGATATCTGAGGAACGATACCGGAAGCTTTTACGTTTCTGAAGAAAATGTCCCCGTAACCCGCCAGGGAGTTGACTCCCTCCTGTATCCTTGCCCCTCCGGAATCCTTTATGGCGATTATCGGAACACCGTTTTTCAGAGACAGGTCCTGCAGCCTTGATATTTTGTCCGCTACGGCTTTTGAAAGTGAGCCCCCGAAGATGGTAAAGTCCTCCGCATAAACGTAAACCTGCCGACCGTGAATCTTCCCGTAGCCAGTTACTACTCCGTCTCCGGGGATCTTCTTCCCGCCCATACCGAAATCGTTGCAGTTGTGGGTAACAAGCATACCCATCTCGTTGAATGTCTCCGGATCAAGAAGCAGATGAAGGCGTTCCCTTGCGGTCAGCTTGCCGACCTCATGCCTTTTATTGATCTTCTTCTCGCCGCCGCCTGCAAGTGCTTCAGATCTCAATTCATCAAGTCTGGACACTTAACCCCCCTTGCTTTCAGGAATAATAATAAAAATTGTCAGATCAGTCTTCCTCCCTGATAAGAATAATCATACCGGTCGTATCCTCGCTTACATAGATCCCGCCTTCGGTATCCACCGCAACATCTTCGATATTGTAAAATCCTTCGGCGAATGAAGTCACAGAACCATCTTCATTCACAAGGGAAAGCCTGCCGGAACCTGTTCCCATATCCTCTTCAGCAACGTACAAAGGAAAAAACGTATCGATGCTTCTGCATATACCTTCGCAGGAACGGAGGCCGCTGCAGAAAACCTCCCATTCCCCGGAATCAGGATCGATACGAAGCAGAGAGGCCTGAATAAAACCGTAGCCGGAAAGCTCGTTGCATATGTAGATGGTTCCGCTGCTGTCAGCAATAAGATCTGAACAGCTCCATAAATAAAGCGAAGAGGAAAGCGGGGAAGAGCCATTCATGTCAATCCTTCGAACACCGGTCAGTATCGGAGGGATGACAGATGCTTCCAGGCTGGATTCCGTAACTGCGAAGATGCCCTCTTCAATCAATGTGACTCCTTCTGGATACTGCAGGCTGTCGCAGAGTATTTCCAGCTCTCCTGAAGGCTTGATCGCTATCAGACGGCCGTATTCCACATCCTCGGTAACGTAAATCAGTCCCTCGCTGTCAGCAGCCAGACCTTCTGGGTAATTCAGGCTGTCAGCCACTATGGCCGTATTTCCGTGTTCATCTATCCTGCAGACGGTTCCATTCCCCTCAGAAGCAGCATACAGGTATCCCGAAGAGGAAAACACAAGACCGTCGACACCACTGATTCCGGTGCTGAATACTGTAGCCACAAAACCCTCAGGCAAAGATATTCTTGATAATGTATCTCCATGGTCAACCTCATCGGGAGTACCGCTCGGTACGGATGCCACGAGTGTCAAAAACGTTAATAGGATTGTACTATGCATTATTCCAATCGACAATACTAAACAGAGCTGCAACAAGCACCAAGATTGTATCTGAGCGCCCAAAAGTCAAGATGAATCAACCCGCATAAGTCACCAGCTTTCGTAGCGAAACGTCGCAGATGCTTGTGGATACAAGGCTTGCGAGTGCAGACTCCGCAGTCGTACTTATACAGTACGTCGAGGACGGATGCATGAGCATAACGCAGTAGACGTATACATATACGGCGTTGCAGCAGAATGCTGGTGATTCATGCGGGTTATACAAACGTCAGGCTCACATAGCGTTGGTCTCAATCTTGACGCTAGCGCTTCCCTGCTCTCTATTAGGAAGGTGCAAAAAATCCGACGCTGAATGGGAAACTGAAACGAAAGGTTTGCTATCAACACTCCAATCAAGATCCTTCTTGTCGAACACAATCTTCAGGATGCACGGAATTTCCGTGATCTTCTGGCAGATATATCACCTGACAAGTTCAGGATTGAGCGGGTGGATAACCTTGCTTCCGCACTGGTCATGATCGGGGAACAGGTCTTCGATGTTATTGTAGCAGACCTTGATCTACCAGACTGTTCCGGCCCCGAAACAGCACTTCAGATCTGCAGCAGCGCCATGAAAACACCCCTTTTAGTTCTTACTGAAATCGATGATGAAAAAATTGAACTCAACGCTCTGAAGGCTGGCGCCCAGGATTACCTTGTGAAAGGAAGGCTCCAGCCGGATTCCATCTGGAGGGCGATCCGTCATTCCATTGAGAGAAAACAGCTGGACTGGCAGCTGCGGCTTGCCAGACGCCGGTTAAGAGTACTTCATGATACCGCATCTAAGCTTGAAGTCTGCACAATGAAAAAGAACGCGTTTCAGCTCGCTATAGATTCAGCCAGGATACTACTCCCTGATATTGAGTGCCAGATACTCTCCCAGAAGGCCGGAGTACTCACTGTTACGGCCGCATCACCTGAACTTAGCGATCGCATCGGTAAAGAGACTAATCTCGATTTCGGTCTTGCTGGAATGACATTTGCGGAAAAGCGAACATTCCAGTTCAGAAGTCATGACGATATACCTTCATTGAATCCAGATAGTGAAACTTTCAAATCAGGGATCTCAATACCCATAGGCTCCAGTGCTGTTTTCCAATGTATCTCAAGAGAACCGGACGCCTTCACGAATGAAGATACAAACATGCTTGAAATGCTGTCCGGACACCTAACCGGAACAGTGGATAGGATCAGCCTTGAACGAAAACTCAGAAATCTTGCCATTCGCGACCCTCTTACGGGAGTTTTCAATCGCAACTTCTTCCAGATAGCCCTGAATCGTGAAAAACTCAGAGCTGAACGGTACAACAGCAGTATCGGCTTTCTTATGATCGATATTGACAACTTCAAGGAGATCAACGATCACTACGGTCACCTGACAGGGGATAAGATTCTTCGTGAAGTTGCTTCATACCTGACCGAATCCATCAGGGAAAGCGATTATCTCATCCGCTATGGGGGAGATGAGTTTCTCCTGATACTGATAGAAACAGGACTGACGGCATCACTGGTCAAAGACAGAATAATCAAGGGCGGAAAACTTGCTGAGCAGACCATTCATCTCATCGGTTCACCTGTAACCCTCTCAATCGGTCATTCCCACTGGAATTCTGATTCAGCGATTTCCATCCGCGAAACGCTTGCCGAGGCGGACAAAAGAATGTACGAACACAAGAGAAGCAAATAGGCTATCCTAGTTTGGCTCTCTGCCAGGCATTCTCCATCATCTCCATATCAGCCTCACCAAGGGAATAACCTGCTTCCTCGAGTATCCTCTCCATCCTGGTGAACCTCTCTATGAATTTGCTGTTATTGCTCCTTAATACTGCTTCCGGCTCGAAACCAAGCAGTCTGCAATAATTCACCAGACTGAAGAAAACATCACCGAGTTCAGCATTCTGAGCCTCAGTATCGTCACTTTCCATCGACCTCTCGAATTCACCGATTTCTTCGAAGATCTTACCCAGGGCACCACGAGCATTGGGCCAGTCAAACCCTACTTCAGAAGCTCTCTGCTGGATTCTCCATGCCGTCTGAAGGGCAGGCATGGCCGATGGAATGGAACTGAAGAATCCCTCCTCCCTCTTTTCCGAAGCCTTGATAGCCTCCCATTGCTTCTCTACCTCATTAGCGGAAAGGCTGCAGTGTTCCTTAAATACGTGAGGATGCCGCCTGATCAGTTTTTCAGATATACCGCAAACGACATCCTTGAGTGAGAATTCGTTCTGTTCTTCGCATATGTCAGCTGACATGATGATATGAAGCAGAAGATCGCCCAGTTCAGTTCTGAGAAGCTTCATGTCGTTCTTCTCAATTGCGTCGGCAACCTCGTAAGCTTCTTCGAGCATATAAGGGCTGAGCGATAAAACGGTCTGTTCCCTGTCCCAGCTGCAGCCGGAAGGGCTTCGAAGTTTTCTGACGATCTGAACAAGATCGGCAATGGCGGACATCAGTTTGTCCTGCGATTCAGCCATGAATGGCCCCGGCCCCGAAGGATTCCCCTGCTTCCATATAGAGCTCTGAGAGTGTCGGGTGCGGATGGATCATCTCCCCGATTTCAGATGCCTTTACGCCAAGATTAACAGCCATGACAGCTTCACCGATAAGACTGCTCGCGTCAGCACCGACGATCTGCACCCCTATTACGATTCCATCACTCTCCCGGGCGATTATTTTCACGAAGCCTTCCGTTTCATTCATTCCGAGTGCCTTGCCGTTCGCGATGTACCTGGAAATGGCCGTTCTTACCTGCACACCTCTCTTTTCCCATTCTTCCTGACCCGGGCCCACCGTGGCTATTTCCGGGGAGGTAAAAATGCATCCGGGCATCGCATCAGGATTAACTTTTCTGTTGCCTTGCCCGAACATATGATCCACGGCTGCTAGAGCCTGTGCGCTTCCGGCATGGGCGAGCTGCCATTTACCGGTTACATCTCCAGCTGCGTAGACCCTCTCAAGATTCGTCATCCCGTTCTTATCAGTCTGAATCCCGGCAGGCGAGAATTCAACACCAGCCGAAGAAAGACCCAGACTATCGGTTCTTGCCTTTCGACCTATGGAAACCAGTATCCTTTCTGCAGACAGCTGCGTTGCATCGTTCAATTCAACTTCGGCACCGCTGCCTGATACATTCACACTCTTCGCGGCGTTTCCTGTTAAAACCTTCACGCCTGACCGCTTGAGGGATCTGTGAACAACCTGCCTGATATCATCATCTATGCCGGGCAGTATTGAAGGCAGCATTTCAACGATAGTAATACCGACACCAAGACTGGCGAAAATGGATGCGAATTCACAGCCTATTACCCCTCCGCCAACAACGATCAGACTCTCGGGAAGAGTGTCCCATGAAAGGACATCACGGCTTGTCTGAATCCCATCTGCTGAAAACGGTCCGGGCATAAGTGGAAGGGACCCGGGTGACAGGAGTACATAATCTGTTTCAAGCAGGGTATCACCGGCGAGAACCTCACCGGGATTCTTTATTACCGCATGGGTACTGTAGATATCGATTCCAAGATGTTTGAAGTGTGCTTCCACACCCTTTCTGAGACGCTTTACCACCGTATCCTTTCTTTTGGAGAGCGCATCCCATGAAAAGGACAGGCTTCCTTCAAGTCCGTATTTTTTTGAATTCCTCGATTGCCTCAGAAGGGTTGTGCTGGCAACCAGGGTTTTGGTCGGGATGCATCCTCTGTTCAAACAGGTTCCCCCAAGAAGTTCCTCTTCTACAACCGCAACCCTCCTGCCGAGCTGAGCAGCCCTTATGGCAGGGATGTATCCTGCCGGCCCTCCGCCAATTATCACCAGGTCGTATCTGTTCATTGCGTGTCCTTGTCCGTTCTAGTGAAATGTTATATGACGAGCATATCTTAATGAAATATGATAAGGTAAATTACCATGAAAGGGTAGGCTTCCTATGCAGATCTTCATAATTCTATGTCTGATTCCTCTTTCAGTTGATATTGATGACCTTACCGCACAACTCCATCTTGATACGGGTATGGCATATATGCAGCAGGGACTTCTGGAGCAGGCTGAAGAGGAATTTCATCAAACCCTGGAACTCAGCGAAAATTATCATACAGCTGTCCTTGGCCTTGGAATGATCCATGCGATGCGAATGTCATGGGAGAATGCAGCTGATTACTTCATGCAGTACATAGACACCTGTCCGGATGATTATCGAGGGTTCTTTGAACTATCAAAACTCTATCTTGAGACAGGAAAACCCGATAGCGCGGCATTCATGTCAGACAGCGCCTTCATCCGCTCTCCGACCACTCCTTCAATCTGGCTTCAGAGCGGAAGGGCATGGCTTGAGCTTGGGGATATGGAAACAGCGGAAATGTGGTTCTCAAAGGGTGTTCAGAACCAAGGCTCCACAGATCTGGAATCACTTGTTCTGCTTGCATCGGTCTACCGGAGAACTTCAAGAGGAGCCGAGGCGAGGGAGATCCTTCTTCCAGCTGTCGAAACAGGTTATGCTCCGGCCGCCTGGGAACTTGCCAGGGTTTATCTGAGTTGGAAGGATTACCTCAGGGCTGGTGACGCCATCAGCAGATACCTGATGCTGTCACCGGAAGGTTACTATGCGGATTCTGCGCTGCTTGTACTTGAGGAGCTGGGCGAAGCCGGGATATATATTCCGTAAACAGAAAGGATACTGCAATTGTCAGAGTACTCTATGTGATTTTTGTAGTACTCGTCTGTATCGGATATCTGGTTGGAGTTGTCTACGCTTTCCAGATGGGGTCGACGCAGGGTATTGGATCTATTGTTCTCGGACCGATAGTACTGATACTTTATCTGACAATTGTACGCGCATCCATGGAGATCGCGATAATTCTGTTCAGAATCTATGAGAATACAAACGTAATAGCTCAAAAATAGGACACCTGACCGGGAGATCAGGCGTTTTCTTTCCTGCCTGCTCCCCACCATATTGCGGCAACCAGAAATGCAAGGGCCTCACCAAGTGTAATCCACAATCGGGCAGCGATCGAGATCAGAGATGCCAGTCCCGGTTCGGAGGAAGTCATAATTATCCCTATGAGCCAGACAAGGGAGATTTCACGGATACCCAGGCCGCCCGGAGAGAAAACAGCAAGAAATCCAATCCCTACAGCAGTAGGAAGAAGAAAGGCGCCGGGATAGAAGGGCAACTGCATTCCGAAGCTTCTTGCAAGAAAGACGAAGGCTACACCCTGCAGAAGGAAAACAAGAATATAAACAGGCAGCAGTTTCAGAATGCTGGCAAAACCAGGATCTCCGATGTTAAAATCACGGCCGGTTATAGATCCAGCGATCTTAAGCAGCTTCCTGAAAGCTCCTGGATGTGCCGCGAAAAGCACAACAGCTACAGATGCCACTACAATTATCACGCTAAGCGTAGTTCCAAGACCAATCCGCTCTGCAGCCAGAGGAATCACCGGAAGCGACATCAAAAGACATCCGGCAACTATGAACAGGGTTTCCAGTATAAGAGCGTGTCCGGTTATCGTTGAGGACATACCTATTTTTTTTGAAAGGCTGACCTTTCCTACAGCTCCCCATACCTTGCCGGGGATGTACTTACCGACCTGGGCAAGAAAGTGAACGTTGAACGCCTGACCGAATGAGATCTTCGCACCCGCAACGGAACAGACCAGCATCCACGACCAGGCGGCTGCCAGAAGGTGCAGCACCATGAGTATGAACGAAACACCAAAAAGCAGAGGATCAAAGAGAAGGAGATTTGAAAATCCTCCAGCCTCTGCAGCACCGCTCAGAAAAGAATTACCCAGGTAATACAGAGCTGCCGCAGTGAGCAGGAGTCCAAGTATATTGAAAAGGGTTTTCTTCAACTGTATCTCCTTGTAGAACTTAACATACAGGTCATCTGGAAGTCAGAATCCTGTTAAATTCAATCTTCAGTCCAGTATGCTGAGTTTGGCTCCTGATTTCTTCAAGGTTGGCTTACTGTTTCGGGAATACACTATGGATTCGAAATGCGGAAGGTTGGCAATATCAAGAAGCATTTCTAAAACATGCTCATAAGACTCATCAGCACAAAAGAATACACCAGTCAGCCTCTGTTTAAGTATACGCTGTCTTTCTTCTTCCGGTAATGAGGAATCCTCTTTCCATCGCTGCGGATCTTCAAGCATAGTAAGCATGCGCCTTGCGGTTATATCCTTCTTCATGGTAATATCCCAGAACGTTTTTGCTTCCCGCGATGCTATGAGTTCAAGAAGCTGGCTAGACAGAGTATTGTCGGATATAAGATCTCCCTGATAAAGATCATGAAGACTCTTAAGCCTGTCATTAAGGTTAGTTCTGAGTTTATCCGAATCAATTCCTTCGTGCATATTGTATTACTCTATCCTGTATGTGCTGTTTCAGGCGGCTCTGCCAATCTAACAAAACTTCTTACGATATCTTCTCCATAAATTTTTCCCTCTACAGAATCATAACCTCTTAAGGCTCCGGCAAGAACCCTGACGAAACCATCTTCGCAATTTGTAACATCTCTTACAAGGCAACTGCTGTAAAGACGGCTGAGAATTGCACTGTCATAGCGTTTCAGCACAAGTTCAAACCAATCAAGAGATCTGTCTCTGTATCCAATAATCCGATTCAGGAGAACATCCAGTCCGAACTCCGAAAATGCTGATACAGCAACGCCGCTCCTTGGATACCTGAAATCATCTACTGCATCACACTTCGTCCACACAGTCAAGCTCGGTACGGATTCTTTTATGCCTATTCGCTTAAGTGTATTTCTCACCGCATCAATATGCCTGCCTCTGGAGGGGCTTGACCTGTCTACGGCAACCAGCAGAAGGTCTGCCTTCCTGACTACATCAAGTGTTGTATGAAAACTGGCTACAAGGGTCTCGGGGAGTCTCTCAATAAAACCCACAGTATCCGATATCAGCACTTTGGAACTGTCAGGGAGTATCAGTCGGCGGGAAGTAGTATCGAGGGTCGCAAAGGGCTTATCCGCTGTATAAAGCTTGGTACTGCACAGAGTATTAAGAAGGGTGCTTTTGCCTGCATTTGTATACCCTACGATGGTAATATTGTACATACCGGTGCGTCCTGCAGAAACAACCTTCCAGCGGGATTCGACCTCCTCAATCTTATTCTCAAGATAAGATATTCTGGATCTTGCCCGTCTGCGGTCGATCTCAAGCTGTGTCTCGCCCGGACCCCGTGTACCGATACCCGCACCCAGTCTCGAAAAATGGTGCCACATGCCCGAAAGCCTTGGCAGGGCATATTGAAGCTGAGCGAGTTCTATCTGAAGTTTGGCTTCTCTGGTTCGAGCCTGTTCAGCAAATATAGCCAGTATGAGTTCCGTACGATCAATTACCTTGCAGTTCGTTGCCTCCTCAAGTCTCGATACCTGACCTGAAGAGAGATTATGATCGAAAACTATCGTACTGGTGTTCTCCCTGAGGGCGGTTTCCCTCAGTTCATCAGCCTTGCCTCTGCCTATGAACAGTCTGGGATCAGGTGTTTTCCTCTTCTGGGATTCCTGTGCAACAACAGAACCACCCGCAGACTGAATCAAAGCTATCATCTCCTGAGTGGATCCGGCTTCTTCCGATTCGTTACCTATGTAGGCTCTTACCAGAAGAACTCGTTCAAGCTCAGCTGGTTCTCTGGTAGTATACATATTTCAGGAGCATCGTTTAAAGTGTGTTATTTTCCCCCGCTTGCTTTCTTGCGGGATTTTCCTGCCCCGGAACCATTCGAAGATTCCAATACTTCCTCTGCACTCTCTGCATTTTCGTGATCACTTGCGGCTCCTGCGCTTTTCTGCACGTTATCTCCCGATTTGATGTTCTGCTGAACACCCTGCTGAGCAGATCGCTTGATAAGATCTCTGGCGGAATCACTGCGGATATTTCTGACCAGGGCAACCTCACCGGCAAATACACAGATAGCTTCGTTGAGTACACGCTTCTCGGATGGATTCATTTTATTCAGAACAGATCGGGCAATGATGTCTCTGATAGCTTTTGCGACTTCCCTTGGTTCTCCGGAATGAACCCTGTCCTTCAATTTCTCTATTCTTCTCCGCCAGTCCTTGGGCAATTCGTCCGGTTCCTCGAAAAGTTCCTGAAGCGCACTTTCAAGCTCTTCCGAAGAAACAACCGGCCTCAATTCAGCATCATGAAGGCTCTCCGTGGGTACCATCACCTTTTTCTTTCCGACTACTATCTCTATTACAACGCATTCACAAATTTCACCGGAAACCATCTGATCTGATATCTCAGTGATCACTCCAGCTCCATGGATTGGGTCAACAACTTTGCCATTGATGTTATATTTCATCAGTCCTCCCTTAGAAACAACATTCAACATAATATCCGAGTATTTATGTAAAAGTCAATAATAAGCGTACATTCTTTCTACTCTGCAAGTAGAATCCAGATATCCGGCGGGTCCGGTGAGGCTGCATGAGGATGTTCGCCTGTTATGCTCTCAAGGAATACTCTTCTGAACTGTTCCTCTGCTGCAGCAAGCAATGGTATATGAGTACGATAAAGAAAAAGTGTTGAATCAAGGGCGGCAGGTATTCCAAGCTCCGTATTCGGCATGTCTCCGTTACGGAAATCCACAACCGATATCAGCCATTCTTCTTCATCGAGGATAATACTCCTGCCGTTGAGAACCGATCTTACCCATGTCGCAGCTCCCACGTTAGCGTATGTACCTTCCAGACCATGATTCGCTATATCGATGTACAACGTCCCTGCGGGATCTGAAACGGGCAGAATTATACCAGGCAGGATACTGTCATTGATAATATCGCTGCCTAGAAGCAGCGTCATGTCGACAGGAGTGATCAGCAGCGCAGAGTCGCTCTGTGCCAGCTGTTCTGCTATGGAACAGATTCTTTCCTGGTTCTCGAGGGGTAGATATGGATCATCCCTGCGGGCCAGAAGTATTGAATTGCGCCGCGGGCTTCCGGTAGATGTATAAACTATGGAATACTCCGATGCCGGACCCTGACGGAATTCACTTGCTCTGCCCGGTTGACCGGTACTGTTGCTTATCCATACAACAGGTTCGGCAAGTGTATCACTTTGAAGAAAAACGGTTTCTTCCAGAGGTGAATCTGGATTGATCTCGAGTGAATCACTGCTCTCCGCAATACGCGAAGTGGAGTCAGGATCAGTACTCTGCAGCTCATTTCGATGATCTGTTTTGAAGATCGGAAGCAATGCGAGGATCACTACAATTGTGATTACCGCAAGTATAGAAACATACACTTTCCATTTACTGTTCCTGTAGTGTTTCCTGCCTGTATCTGTTTCTTTCGTCTCTTCTTCCGGTTCTATTTGCGCAAGCCCCTGGTCAAGAGCTATCAGATTAGGAAATCTATTGTCAGCCTCGGGGGAAACCATATTCTCAAGCAGTTCAAGAACCCTGTATGAAAGGCTGTTCCATGCTTCAACCTGGATATCACGGTTGTCACTGCCGGCGATAAGCCTGAATATGAGCAGGCCGAGAGCGTAAATATCACTTCGCGGATCATCGACGGTTCTTCCAACCGCCTCCGGAGGTGAAAAAGGTGTATCCGGTATACCTCTAGCGCCTCCCAGAATATAGTGTTTGCCGGTGACTGTTCTGAGAATGCTCTCTGGTCCCAGATAACCGACTCTGTACCCGTCATTATGAATCCTTCTCAGGATATCAAGTACTTTGTTTCCAGTTTCCAGCGCATGTGCCTCGGAAAACCCTCCATCCCTTACAATCGTTTCAAGGCACAATTCCGCGCTGTCAGGAATTGAAAACAGAAGTATCCTGGTTTCCGTTTCGTTTCCGGGATTGATAAGGGAATCGGGAAGCAGAACGCCGTCCAGCTCCGGCCAGTCTTCGGATGAAAATCCACCGGAAGTCCCGCTGCTGATTTCAGCAAGCATGGCTCTTCCATCAATCTGCACCCTTGCGAGAAGATAGTTTTCCTCTTCCAGAAGGATTTTGCCGCCCTCTGCAACGGTTGAAAGCAGGTTAGAAAGCATGTCCATCAGTAGAGTAGTTAGGAGCTTCCTTAGTTATCATAACATCATGGGGATGGCTTTCCCTCAGACCCGCTGATGTTACCCTTACTATACGGGCTTTCCTGGGCAGCTCTTCAACAGTACTGCTGCCGATGTAGCCCATGCCCTGCCTGAGGCCTCCGATCAGCTGATTCAGATAATCGATAAGGGGGCCTTTGAATGGAACCATTCCCTCGATACCTTCCGGTACGAGCTTCTTCTCGGTTCTGTCATTCTGGAAGTATCTGTCGGCACTGCCACTCTTCATAGCCCCAATCGATCCCATTCCGCGGTATATCTTATATTTTCTGCCTTTGTAAATAGTTGTTTCGCCAGGACTTTCTGATATCCCCGCAAGAAGGCTTCCAATCATCACGGAAGAAGCCCCCGCAGCAAGCGCTTTAACAATATCCCCCGAGAACTTTATACCACCGTCAGCAATAACAGGAACATTGAATGCTGCAGCAGCCAGTGCGCATTCGTAAACAGCGGTAAACTGAGGACATCCCACTCCCGCTATAACCCGTGTAGTGCAGATTGAACCGGGACCGACACCGATTTTCACTCCGTCTGCTCCTGCCTTTATCAGATCAACTGTAGCATCTGGTGTAACAACGTTACCGGCCACTAGCGCAACCTCCGGGAATTCTTTCCTCAGGATTGATACAGTTTCGATTACCTTTACAGAATGACCGTGGGCGGTGTCGATGAACAGACAATCAACTCCAGCCTCGACCAGAAGACCTGATCGGGTGATGGCTTCGTCACCGGCCCCAACGGCCGCTCCGGCTCTGAGTCGGCCGGACGAATCTTTGCATGCGTTCGGATAGTTGATCGCATTGTGTATGTCCTTGACTGTAATAAGGCCGACAAGATGCCGTTCATCATCCACAAGTGGAAGCTTCTCTAGCCTGTGCTTCCGCAGAAGTACAAGTGCCTCTTTGAGGTCCGTATCGGGGGGAGCTGTTATAAGTTTCTCCCATGGAGTCATCAATTCCTTTATAGGAGTTGATGTGTCACCCTCAAACTGGTAATCCCGGTTAGTCAGCATACCAGCCAGCCTGCCGGCCTTCAGAACCGGGAAACCGGAAACTCTCTCCTGCTGCGAAAGCTCGAGGGCATCAGAGATGACATCATCGACTCCAAGTGAGACCGGATCTACGATTACGCCACTTTCAGCCCGTTTTACGCGTCTGACATGCTTTGCCTGGATATCCGGTGTAAGATTCTTATGAATCACTCCCATTCCGCCCTCCTGGGCAAGCGCGATTGCCATGTCAGCTTCAGTCACTGTATCCATCGCAGCACTCAGAACTGGAATATTGAGGTCTATCTCACAGGTTAGCCTTGTTCGAAGATTCGCATCGGAAGGCAGTATTTCGGATCTTCCCGGAAGAAGGAGGATATCATCATATGTGAGGGCTAATCTACTGCTGGACAGTTCCATATTCAGGTCTCCGTTCAGAATTTATCGTCTTTAATCGCACCAATAGATGAACCTGCCGCATGAAGGGCATGTTTCGACTTGATCGTTCCTGTCTGGAGATGCACAAAAAGCGGTTGGGAGCTGTGTGAAACAGCCGCTGCACAGCAGATTGATAACGGGCACTACAGCATTTCCATAATGACCGGCAAGCTGATCGTACAGATCTCTATGCTTACGATCGATAGTTAAAAACAGTTTATCCCGCATCTTCCGCAGTTTTACCGCAGCCAGGTCTGGTGATAACCCGAGTTTCTTCTCCTGCTTAATGATGTCTTTGTTTACCAGATCGGATATCATGATATCGAGATCGTGAAGGCTTATGAGTTTTTCCAGTTCCCTAATCATTTTCGGGTTTTTCCTCATAACTTAATTTAAGTATTGAAGCTGCTTCAGCTGAAGACTCAGCGGAGAGGATTTTCTCTGCGCCCCCCGAACGGAGGGCTTTCGCAAGATGTTTGATCAACTCCATGTGTTCACTCGGTCCTGATGGTTTAACGGGAGTAATGAAAAGTATTATAACTTTTACTTTTTCTTTCGGCCATGGAATACCGCTGTTTGATTTCCCGATGATAATCATGAAATCATCAACCAGTATGCTTCGGCAGTGAGGTATAGCAATATCTTCATGTATGATAGTCGGATCCGCCAGTTCCCTGGTTTCAAGGGCGGTCTGAAGGAGGTTCTCTGTTGTTGTTTTAAAGGAGAATTCTGTTAACAACTCCGAAATAGCATTTTTCCAGTTCTTTGAAGACATATTCCATTTGCACAGGCACTGTCTTTTCAAGCATACCTCCCTTTTGACATGGTCTTTAATATAGGATTTAAGTATCGTCCTGCAAGTGGCATATTGAATACATGTGAGGTGAATATTGTCCAGTAAGAATAAATCACTCTGTTTCTCAATCACCGATGAATCCAGCGCTCTGTTGTTTACCAACAACGCTATCAACCGAATATCCAAGCCTCTTGCGAACCTTCTTGATCGGATACCTGAAGACCGGGACGCAGTGATAAACGCACTTTCCACACAGGAGGATGGCTGTCTTCCAATCCTGCTGGGCGATAAGATATGGCTGTCTTCCACGGTTAGTACGGGCAGCGAGAGAATCATAATATTGAAAAATCCATCCAAATTGGAGCTTGAGGAATGGCTGGAAGTTATTCAGGGAAGCAGGCCGAGTATTCTTACCGACGGGTCAGGAACTATCTTCGCCATGACTGAATCCGCAAACATGCTCTTTGCCGGGTACGAATTAACAACCATGAAAGATTTTCTGGATCAGGTTTCGATGACAGCGTTTCTATCTGCAAGTTCGAAATGCCTCTCCGGACAGCAGACCAGGAATTTCTCCATCCTGACAAAGAAAGGAAGGAAGAGCAGGAAATCCCAGGTAATATCCCTGAGAAAATCCGGAGTTATGAACGAACTGCTCGTTGCGTCATTTTCATCCCCGTCAATGGCTATGAGCTCATTCGAACAGAACGATTCGAAATTCACTCGTACGATGTTTTCAGTGGTTCCAGTACCTGCAATTAAAATTGATGAAAAAGGCATCATTACAGCCATGAACAGTCATGCAGTTCATCTGGTTTCAAATACTGGTGTCAGGGATCCGATTAAGACGAGATTCCTTGAATGGATTTCAGAGGAGGACAGGGAAAGAGTAGTGAAGCTGCATGAAAACCGGCTGAATACAATGGTTACTCCCTTTCAGTTCAGAGCGGGCATATACATTTCAGAAAATGTTACGAAGCAATTCGAAATGACAAGCCTTCTAATGCCCGAGAAGGAAGTTATACTTGTCTTTCTGGTACCGGTCGACAAGATAGAGGGATCCGATACCGCACCTATTATAAATCAGACCATCAATGAGCTGATTGATATTCTTCATGAACCGGGTCAGGATAGCAGCTCTGCAAGAGACATCCTGGAATTTCTCAGAGTCGGCACTGGCGCAAGAGGTGCTGTGTACGCCTCAAAATCAAGAATAGTTACGGTCGGTGAAGTAGATTTACCTGCACATGAAAAACTGCTCAAGACCAGGAAAACAGTCTCCTGGACTGAGGACGTACTGGGCCACAATGTCACGATCCCGGTTAAGCAGAAGCATGATCAGGCTTTCGTGAGGATCACAGGCATATCTTCCCGTATTTCCGATTCGCTCGGAAGACTGGTATTGAGCCTTGCTCCCGTGCTGGCTGAATACATTCAGTCAAACCATTACCTGCAGGGAATGATCAAGCTTCTCAACGCAATCTCGGTCTTCATGACCATTCTGCAGGGCCGTGAGCGCAATGTTCAGACTCTGCTTGGTGAAATTGGATCGATAACAGGAGCTGATTACCTGGTTGTTCATACGGTCAGCTCCAGGGAACCCGTCCTCAAACAACTGGTTTCCTTCGGCGCTTCGGCGGATCCCGGTGTTCTTCGAATTGAGATTCCTTCAATAACATCGTGGGCATATACACATACGGAGATATGCTATGTTCCGGATACAGCAGTTGATCAGAGATTCTCCCCTATTTTCACATCTTCAAGAAGTGAACTGTCAATCCCTCTCATATCAAGCGGGAAAACCATGGGAACACTTACAGTGGGCTGCACAAGAAGAGATGCCTTCGGATACCCTCTGGGAAGATTTCTTCAGACAATAGGCACAACTCTTTCGCTGTGGCTGTTCAGGGACAGCAGAGGTGTAAGGGATGCCGAAAGCATTCAGAGGATAGATAAATCCGACAGAAACACTCCCGGTCTGGAAGAACTGTTGATGAGTCTTTCATACCGCATGAGAGCTCCCATTACCACTCTAAGAGGTCATACTGACCTTCTGGCGTCGGAAAAAATCGGTAAACTGACGGAAGAGCAGACGAAATCGCTTGATTCAATGAATACCGCTCTGATAAACCTGGTTGAATATGCGGAGAGAATGCTTAATTTCATGAAGATTGAATTGAGCGAAGGAAACCTGGAAACATCCTGGGCAAAGCCTTCTGAAGTAGTTTCCTCACTGCTTCCCGCCCTTTACGAGAAGGGCAGGAGCCATGGAATTACACTGAACACCGAACTTCCTTCCGAGCCGTTCACCGCATTCTTTGACAGGTCCAGGCTTGAGCAGATCATCGGCAATCTGGTGAACAATGCCATACAGCACAACAAACCTGGAGGATCAGCGAGTATAGAAGTCAGGCCCGAAGGCATCAATCACTGGGTACTCGAGGTCTTCAATACCGGAGAAGGAATAGCCTCCGAGGACCTTCCGAACGTTTTTGACAGATTCTACACGAGCAGCAGTACAAGCAGATACGAGGCGGGGCTTGGAATCGGGCTGACAATTGTAAAGAGTTTTACAAAACAGATGGGCGGCACTGTAAGTGTCCGAAGCAGGTCGGGATTCGGTACCTGGTTCACTGTCCGGCTTCCCTTATCCTGATGCACTCAGAAAAACTCTCCAGAACCAGCATGCAATACGGCCTCCCTCCGAAGCTGATAGCCCAGAAACCCCTGAAGGAAAGAACAGACAGCAGACTTTTAGCGGTTGATATCAGCAAGGGCAGCTTCGAGGACACAGTTTTCAGCAGGCTCCCCGGTTTCCTTGTTCCCGGTGACCTTCTGGTTTTGAATAATACGAAAGTTTTCAGGGCAAGGCTGAAAGGCAGAAAGGCTGGAACAGGCGGGAAGGCGGAAATTTTTCTGCTGAAAAAACTGCAGGGAAATACGTGGAAAGCACTTGTCCGTCCAGGCAGGGCGGCAAAGCCTGGAATGCGGTTGGAGTTCAAAGATGACCTCTTCTGTACTGTGGAAAAGCGATTAAAGAACGGCAGGGCACTTATCAGGTTCAACTCCGGGAAGGATACTGAACGGAAGCTCCTGGAAACAGCGCAGGTTCCTCTTCCTCCCTACATTAAACGAGACCCGGAAAAACTTGATGATACGAGATACCAAACCGTCTACGCATCGGAAACCGGAGCGGTAGCGGCACCAACCGCGGGCCTCCATTTCACTCCGGACCTCCTCACAAACCTTCAGGAAGCCGGCATAGACAATGTTCATGTAACTCTGCACGTAGGACCCGGTACCTTCCAGCCGCTCCGGAATGAAACCCTGGAAGAGAATCGCCTTGATCCGGAGGAATACTATATTTCAGCTGAAAGCCTGTCGGCAATAAGAAAGACCAAACGCGCCGGGGGTAGGATAATCGCTGTAGGAACAACTACAACAAGGGTTCTCGAGTCCATCGATACCGAATCGGGAGAGTCATTATCGGATGAGACTGAAATCTTTATATTCCCTCCATACAGATTCAGGAATGTAGATGCTCTGATAACAAATTTTCATCTTCCCGGAAGCTCTCTCTTATGCCTTGTAGCAGCGTTCATGGGATATGAATTCATGATGAAGGTTTATCAGCACGCTATTGATGAATCCTACCGCTTCTACAGTTACGGAGATGCCATGCTGATTGAACAGGAGTCCAGAAAATGACTGTTACCGCCAGAAAATACGCTCTTCTTAATCGAATAACACCAGGGGTACATCAGCTGGCCGGACTATACATTCTCGAACTCATGGTAATTCTTTCCTGGACACTGCTTCTGGAAACTGTTTTAAACCTGCTTTCGGGAAGCTGGTTAATCCTGCTGCCGGTCAGTTACTTTCTTTCTGTAACAATGCTGGCATGGCTGGAACGCTCTCGGACAGGAACCAGGGGACAGTGTCCCCTTGAGGCGTTCGGTCTTGCCGAAATCAGTCTTAAAGGCTTCAGGCCTTCAGAGTGGCAGACTTTGAGAAGGCTCCTGTTTACCCCTCCCCTGCTGCTCCTTCTGTGTGCAGGGCTGGTAACGGTACCACGGACAGGGAAAACAATTCTGCAGATGATCTCAGGCACAAGGATAGTACCCCTTAATGCCGATATGGACCCAAGACCTGCAGTGGAAGTTTACCGGAGCCGGAGAAAAGCTCTGATGAAAGTGATCTCGTACACAATGGTATCCCTGATGGTTACAGCTATTATTATTCTTGTACCTCCGGAGTTCTCAGGCGGCAGAACAGCGGAAAGGATCGCTTCCCTTCACAGCCTGCCTGAAAAAGAAAGAGAACTTCTTGCCTCGTATCTGGAAATGAAAGCCATGTATCCTGACAGTCTTGAATTCCATGTCAGACTGGCAAGCCTTTACTACAGAAATAACATGGAAGAAGATCTGCTCCTTGAGCTTCAGAAAATCAGATTGCTCGATCCGGATCATTCCATTCTTATACTTGAGGAAGATCTTTCGATTACTATGGAGGATCTCATGATCGAATCGGATTCCGCATTCGCTGATTCCGTACCGGTCACCGCTCCAGATGACGTAGCTCCTCCTGCCGCTGCGGATACAGTAGCGCGGGACTCAGCGGTTATTCTGCCGGATTCGGTATCACTCGATCTTAGACCTGTATCTGCCGATTCAATCACAGTGCAGGTGGATTCCATTTCATCAGTCGATTCATCCGGGATAGAGATACTGATTGAGCAGGACTCCCTGAGCCTGCAGTCTGCTCCGGATAGTTTACCTGAAATTGAAATCCCCGACAGCACCGCTACAGAAGACACATCCGCTGTCGCAGGCGCGGACAGCACGGAATCTCCTGGAGATGTAGAATACGGTGAATCGCTCGAAACAATAGAAGAAACACTTCCACCAGAAGCACTTCCCTCAGAAACACTTCCACCAGAAGCACTTCCCTCAGAAGCACTTCCCTCAGAAGCACTTCCCTCAGAAGCACTTCCCCCGGAAACACTTCCACCTGATTCACAGCCTGAACCTGAAGGGACTTAACCAATTCCTTCATTCAATCTCCTTGGAAAGTCAGG
>JAUWSQ010000021.1 GCA_030609965.1 Candidatus Fermentibacterota bacterium | reverse complement strand
TGGGACATGGGCAAGGCTGTTATTATCGGCGTTAATAAGATAGACCTTGGAATAGATAAAGACCTCTGGAAAGCAGCCATTATCCAGCGTTTCAACCAGGCGAAGAATATGCCGATCATTTTTTTCTCAGCCCTGACGGGTGGAGGAGTGGGGCAAATACTTCCAACTGCTTTCGATGTCGGGAAAAAACGCGAAATGACTTTTTCAACCTCCGAAGTAAACAGGTGGATACGGAATGCCGTTGAGGAGATCGCACCGCCTTCACCAAGAGGCAAGCCTGTTAAGCTTTTCTATGCTACACAGGTCGGGGAGAAACCTCCGAGAATCCTGATATTCGTAAATCACCCCGGGGACATTCCGGAAAATTACCGCCGTTACATTGAAAACAACCTCAGGAATTGTATCGGTATGAAGGGTGTTCCACTGAAGATCATCTATAGAAAAAGGCAGCACTGATATGACCCTCTGGCCTGGTATTATCTACGTTGCAGCGGCATTTCTATCAGGTTCGGTGCCGTGGTCATGGCTTCTGGGTAAACTCAGGGGAATAGATATCAGAAATGAGGGCTCCGGGAATACGGGGGCTACGAACCTTTTCCGGGCATGCGGCAGAGGTATCGGTATCACAGGTTTGTTTCTGGATACTCTCAAAGGAGCATTGCCTGTCCTTGCCGCGAAATACGGAATAGCAGGTATCCTGCCCCCGGTCGGACAATGGGTACTGGCGCTGACGGCCATCTTTGCGGTTTTCGGGCATGTTTTCAGCCCATGGCTGGGATGGAGAGGAGGAAAAGGAGTGGCAACAACTCTTGGAGTACTGCTGATACTGTCACCCCTGACTCTGCTTTCGGGTCTTGTAGTGTTCGTACTTGTTTTTTCAATAACGAGATACGTTTCATTTGGGTCCATATCCGCGGCAGTGGCCGTGATACCGTCTGTATTCATCTTCGAGCCTGGCAGTCTGCCAGTCCAGATACTCATTTGCATTGTTGCAGTTCTGGTTATTGTGCGGCATAAATCGAATATTGTCAAACTTCTGCATGGAAAAGAGAACAAATTCAGTTTTCATGGTGGCAGAAATGAGTAAATGGAGAATCGGAAGACTGTTCCTTCTCATGCAAAGCCTTGTTGCGAAAGATCTTAAAGTAAGGTACAAAAGGTCGATACTCGGCTTTGCGTGGTTTCTTCTCAAGCCCCTTTTCAGCATGGTGGTCTACTATTTTGTATTCACAAGAATTCTGAGGTTCGGCGGCGCCATACCGCACTTCTCACTTTTTCTGCTGACAGGCCTGCTGCCATGGAATTTCTTTTCCTCATCCCTCAGTGCTTCTACATCCAGCCTTCTCGATAATCACAGATTGATAAGGAGCATCTATTTTCCAAGGATGACCCTTCCGGCAGCCGAGGTAACGGCAAACCTTATTCACCTTCTCCTGGCGCTTCTTGTTCTGGAAATTCTCCTTATAACATTCGGGCATTATCCCGGATTATCGATCATTCTCATACTGCCGGCGCTTGCTCTTCTGACAATAATGACAACCGGAATCGCATTACTTCTATCCATAGGGAATGTCTTCTACAGAGATGTCAAACAGTTCATAGAAGTCCTGTTGCTGGCATGGTTCTACGCGTCTCCCATAATATATCCACTGGACTCCATAGGTGTTGATATCATTCAATCTCCGCGACTGGTGCAGATACTTAAATTCAATCCCATATCCGGCTTTATGGAGATCATGCATTCCATATTCTATGCGGGAACCTGGCCGCCTTTATGGTCCTGGATATCCCTGAGTTCCTGGTCAATCGTATTCCTGCTTGCGGGTATTGCCGTTTTCAGGAAGGCCGAACCGGTAGTCGTGAAGGAGCTATAGTGTCCTATCAAGCACCATCTGACTTATCCTGCTCGTCCTTTGGCACTCCTGCGGCGTTGCGGATTCAGTTGTATAGCTCTACTATACGCCTTCACCCGCGTCTTGCAGGAACACCAAATCACTTCGCAATATTGCGCCATTTGGCACTTGAAAGGACACCAGAATGAAACCCGGCGGAATCCTCATGAAGAATGTTACGCTGGATTACAGGCTTTATCATGATAGGGCGGTTACCCTGCGGGATACTATGCTGAATTTCTTCAATAGAAAAACCAGGATTGAGCATTTCAGAGCCCTGAATGACGTCAGCTTCAATATCGCCCCCGGTTCCTCCGTTGCGGTTATAGGATCAAACGGCGCCGGGAAATCGACAACCCTGAAAATACTTGCAGGCATATACAAACCCACTTCCGGAACTTCTGAATCGGGTGGAAGAATCGCTTCACTTCTTGACCTGGGGGTTGGTTTCCATCCTGATCTTACCGGTGAGGAAAACCTGATGCTTAACGGTGCCCTGCTGGGTCTTGACAGGAATGAGATGAAAAAGCTGGTTCCTGAAATTGTGGAATTCGCTCAGTTGGAGCGTTTCATGGATACACCCGTCAAATACTATTCCAGCGGCATGTTCATGAGGCTCGGTTTCAGTCTGGCAACTTCTGTTGACCCGGATATACTGCTTATCGATGAAGTCCTGGCTGTAGGTGATGTGGGATTCCAGGACAGATGCTATGAGCGCATATGTGATTTTCAGGAGAAGGGAAGGACAATCATCTTTGTCTCCCATGACCTTGAAGCCGTTTCAAGACTTTGCAGAAGGGCGATCTGGCTGCACGAAGGCAGTATAAAGATGGACGGATCTGTGGAGGATGTTCTGTCTGGATACATTGAGAACGTACAGAAGAAGCACATTGCGGAAGCAGCAACTCCGACAGAATGGGGTACCCGGGAAATATGGTTCGATTCGGTCATCCTCAGAAATACGGACGGTACCCCCTCGGGTACGTTCCGAAGGGGAGAGAAGATAGTAGTTGATACGCTCATAAAGAGTCGCCTTCCTTCAACAGTTGATAACGTGGTGTTCGGCTTTTCGATACACAGGATAGACGGCGAAACGGTGATAGGAACGAATAATCTCGAGATGAATCAGCCGCTGCTGAGTTTCCGGGGATCGGTAGCTTCCAGGATAGAGATTGATCTTTCTATTGCGGAGCCGGGAACCTATCTTCTGGGGCTTGCACTTACTGATCCGGAAGCGAACAAAGACTATCACTGGCAGGAGTTCTTTTACCCCGTAACATTGCTGGAGAAGAGGAAGGATACTCCTTTAAAGCTATCTGAAGCGGTCTGGATCCAGGAATGAAACTGCTCCTGAAATATAGATATTCCATCATCGTCCTGGCGGTTCTGGTGCCCAGGATCGTATGGTTCCTTCTACTTGGAGGTAATCTGCCCGAACCCCCTAGGGATCAGGGTATTTACATATCGATAGCGGGAAGGATGAACGAAGGCGAGGGAATCTCATACAGCAGAGAAATGGGTTTACTCAGAAGTACAATGACCAGAGAGGCTGTGTTCCGCAGCAGCTGGAGCCAGGATCCAGAGTACTTGTTCGGCATAATACCTGTTGAAACTCCCACAGCTTCAATCGAACCCGGATATCCTCTTCTTCTTGCATCTGTTTTCATGATAACAGGACCATCTACAGGAGCCGTATTTTTTCTGAATTCGATCTTTGCGCTTCTGGGGGCCTGGGCAATCTGGAAACTCACAGCGGAGAACTGGGGAGAAAAACAGGCTGTACTCGCGGCGCTGATATGGTCTCTTTACCCCTACTACATTTATTACACCGCCTACGCGATGACAGATATGATCCATATTTCACTGCTTCCGGTTATCTTGCTGCTGACTCTGCGATCCGCTTCTCAAACCGGAGCCGGCTTCGCTTCCGGCCTTGCAGCTGGTATGCTCTTCCTGATAAGGAGTACCGCCGTTTTCCTGGTGCCGCTGCAGCTGGTCTGGCTATTCGTTAAGAAAAAATGGAGAACAGCCCTGCTGGTTGTGACAGGTTTTGTTCTATGCTGCATTCCCTGGGTTATTAGAAATCAGCTGGTCCTTGGAAGCCCTGTTCTAATGCCTACAAAGGGATCACTTAATCTGTGGATGCGGAATAATCCATCCCTGCTTGCTATCGAAGGGATAAGTATTCCCGGTTTTATCGAGGATGGTATTAACAGGAGGGATCTTCTTGAGTATCCCCCCATGGACGGGATTGACTCTGAGCTGGATCGAAGCCGGCTCTTAATGGATAGAGCAAAGGATTTCATCTTTGCGAATCCGTTGCTGTTTTCATATCTGACAGTAGTAAGATTCGGACTGTTTCTATCTCCCACAGGCGGAACAATCGAGAATTCAGTCGCGAAACTGGCTGGTTTATTGATTTATCTCCCAATGTTTCTCATAGCTGTGCGGGAAGCATTCAGGCGGCGAAGGGACGGAAGAGTGATCCTTCTTGTATGTGTTTTCATTCTATACCTCAGCCTGCATTCACTTGCTCATGGTGGGGTGAGGTACAGGCTCCCGGTTGATTCGATTCTTATACTTCTGACAGCACTCTTCGCAGGCAGAAAAGCAGGATGGGGAGAGAAGGAACTCAGTGCAGAAGAAGGTGAAAGGGAAATAGAAGAGAAATGAAGGTGCTTGTAACGATAGATGACCTTGGAATGGCTGCGGGTGTAAACAGCGGGGCTGAAGTGCTCCTCCGGAGAGGTGTGGTTCACTGCCTGAGCATTATGGCCACTGGCCCCGAATTATCTGAAGCTCTGGAACTTGCCCGGAATTTTAATGTTGCTGTATCAGTACATCTTAACTGTGTGCAGCCCCCATTTCTTGTGGAGGATGGTTTTCCAGATTCACATTATGCATGGTTTAGAAAGGGCAGAAAGTACGCTGAAAAAGTCAGAAATGAGTGGCGGAGTCAGATAGAGAAAATCCTTTCTGCAGGACTTCTGGTTTCGAGCCTGGACAGCCACCAGCATGTTCACAACGCTGCCGGATTGAGGGAGGTTATTCTTGACCTTGCGGTAGAGTATGGAATACGATCAGTTCGGGGAGCAGTTCTTCCTGACAGGTTTACAAGACCCTCGTGCTTCATCCTTGACATGCTCGGAAGAAAACTGGTGAGATCAGCGGTCAGCCGCGGTATCAGAACCCCGGACCTGATGCTGGGATTTTCGAGAAGTGGCAATGTTTGCAGGGATTCTCTCGAGAGCATTGATGGAAGTATAGAAGGTGATGGGGTTGCCGAACTTGTCATGCACCCGGCAACGACCCCTGTATGGGCATCAACGCAGACCGATGAGCTGGAGCTGATGCGGTCGGAATGGTTTGCCGAATGGTTGAAAAAACACTAGGAGTGTGTCCGGCAATGTACATTGAGCAGAATATCCTCACGGCTGAGATAGAATGCTCGGAGATTTGAGGAGAATACTGGATGTATTTGAAGAGAATATGCGAGTATTGTAGCCGGCTGTGTGGGTCTTATGCCAATGTTTCATTGTCGGGCAGGCTCCTGGTAAAAAGAATTCTGCTGATTGCCCTTGTTGCACGTATACTCGTATTCGGCGCAGCTTCGCAGGGTGTATTCCTGATTGGAGAAGGCAGGACACAGGCTGATCTGGCGCAGAATATTCTTAATGGAAGGGGCTTCATGCTTTCCGAGAGCATGCTGTATCCCCAAAGGGAAGAAGAAGCGCCTCCTATGTTTCGCAGATCCTTTGAATTTTACAGGAGGGTAGACGGCTATTATGGAGCTTTGAGGCCCGGACAGCCGACATTATTTCTGGTGCCCGGATACGCAGTGTTCATGGCAGGTATCTTCGCTGTATTCGGAACGGGCAATTACCTTGCAGTACGTGGAGTGCAGCTGATCCTGGGGCTTATTACAGTGTTGATAGGCCTGAAGATCGCGGGACGCTTCCTATCGGGCCGCTACCTATTTTTTGCGGGACTGTTTTTCGCGCTTAATCCTTTTGAGCTATATTACGAAGCAATTCCAGCAACACAGGCTATCTTCTCGCTTCTTTTTCTTCTGGGTGTTCTTCTGTCTCTGTGGTTACTGAAAAGCAGCCTTGATGGTGGTAGATTCCTCTTAAACGCGTCCATGGCCGGAATGGTATGGGCGATAGCTTTCTATGTGCGTCCCGCTTCGCTGCCCGTAATGCTCTGGCTTATACTGATACTGCCCTTTACACCTTTTCTGAAGAGAATTACAGATAAATTCAAAGGCGATACCCGAACCGGTGGAGACAATCGGCGGTTTTCCGGCAGAGGTATTATTTCAGCACTCATCATTCTGACGGTATTTTCTCTTCTCATGCTTCCATGGGGTCTCCGGAACAGAGAAATTTCCGGAACATTCCGTATTATGCCTGCGCAGGGAGGGGTAAATATATGGGAGTACAATGGAAGGATATTCACTGATCATTTCGAGAACGAAGCTGAAGGAGCACTTCTGCTCTACAGTGATCTGAGAGAAGAGTATATGGGAAAACTCAACTCCCCTGAACTTGCGGAATTTCCGGAATTCAGAGATGAACCGGAATGGGTAAGGGACGAAATTCTGTACGAAAGAAATATCCGTTTCATGCTCGAGAACCCTTTACTGACGGCAAGGCTGATATCTCTCCGATTTGTGGAATTCTTCAAACCATTCCCTCTGAATTCATTTTCTCCACTCTATACTCTCGCAGGTTTGCTGGCGATGTTCTGGGTACTGTTCTTCCTTTGGGGAGGTGCGGTAAGATGTTCCTTCGATAATGGTTCGGAAGGATTTTTCCTTGCAACGATCGTAGCGGGATATTCGCTTATGCACCTTCTTACCGCTTCGGGTACTCCACACAGAATAGCTATCGATTCTCCCATGGCCATAATTGCCCTTTGCGGCATCAGATACACCGCACTGCGCTACCAGGCCTGGAGGGAACTGAAGCATGCGGACTGAATCTCCCGTTCTTCTCGTCAAAACTCATGCATTCGGCGATGCGCTTCTCTGCACCCCGGCTGTCCGGGAACTAATAGGGAGCAGAGAAGCTGAATACTGGGTTCTTACCGGATATTCCGCTGCCGAAGTATGGGAACGGTTTCCGGGGATAGATAGAGTATTTGTTGCTCCGGTACCCCCCTCGAAAGGAATCAGCGGTTCTCTGAGCCTTGCACTATGGAGCATGAGGAACAGAAAAATTCTGAAGAGTGTGAAGGAATCCTTTGTATTTCAGGGGTCGCCCTCAATCAGAAGGTGGGTTAGATATCTTACGGGTTCAGCCGTATCATCCTCCGGGGGGAAAGCACTGGGTAAATGGGAAAAAGTATTTCCGATGGCCCAAACCGATTATGCAGGATATTCGTATTCGAAAACTGCCGGGGTAATCCCGGAGAACTGGCGCCCGGTATTCCCGGTAAGAGAAATGGAAAGTGAATGGGTTTCAAACCTGCGGCTTTCCCGGCCTCTGTTTGCAATCGCTCCCGGTGGAGGAAAAAATCCCAGGGATACCGTACTTGAGAAAAGATGGTTTCCCGAGAGGTTTGCCGTTATTGCTGATCGGCTTTCTACAGCCGGATTCAATATTATTCTCGTGGGAGGAAGTGATGACAGGGAGGTAGCGCAGGAGATGAAACAGCAATGCAGGACTGCTCTCCTTGATATGACGGGGAAAACGACATGGGGGCAGACAGCCGCGCTGCTCGACAGATGCAGCGGGTTTCTCGGCGCTGACAGCGGAACCGCGCATCTTGCAGCAGCAAGAGGAATTCCCTCAGTAGTGCTTTTCGGACCCTCATCCCCCGGAACGCTTTTTGCGGAGGGACTTATTAATCCCGTTCAGGGAATTGCGGATTGTTCACCGTGTTATTCGAACAGCCTGTTTCCCGGTTGTGTTCGCGAACGGGCTGTGTGCATGGACGCTATCGAGACAGAAGTGGTCTGGTCCACTCTGCAGAAAGTAATAAATGAGAATTACGGCAGTTAACCCTCCCTTCATTACAGGATACAGCCGGGGGCAGAGAAGCCCCGCTGTTACAAAAAGCGGTACGCTCTATTACCCGATATGGCTTGCCTACGCGACCGGAGCTCTCGAAAAATCCGGTCATGAAGTTGATCTGGTGGATTCACCTGCAGACGGACTGGATATCGAACAGACACTTGAACGGATCAACCGTTTTGATCCCGGTCTTGTGATAGTGGAGACTTCCACTCCCTCTATTGAATCCGATGTTCATTTCGCTGACACTGTCACGACGGAAGGACGATTCGTCGTACTTGTGGGAACACACCCGACCGCGCTTCCGCATGATACAATTAAGATGGGCGCGAGGTTTTCGGGAATTGTAGCAGGTGAATACGAGAACCCTCTGATTGGATTTGCAGAAGCGATCGAAGACGATAAGGATCCGATCGGGGTAAAGGGGCTCTATCTCAGGCGGTCGAATGATGAGGTCCTTTTCACAGGTGCTGGAGAAAGAGTCAGTGATCTGGATTCCCTTCCATATGTCAGCAGGATCTATTCGAAGCACCTTGATATTTATAGATACAACAACCCCAATGCTCTCTACCCTCAGGTAATGATCATGGGGGGCAGAGGTTGTCCGCATGGCTGTACTTTCTGTGTATTCCCACAGACATTGCAGGGAAGAAAATTCAGGAGAAGATCGGTTGAGAATATAACCGGTGAAATGCTCTGGGTTCAGAAAAATATGCCTGAAGTTCGTGCGGTATTTTTCGAGGATGATACAATATCCGTAGACCGAGGTCGCCTTCGGGAGCTTGCCGAATCGTTTATCGGGAACGGAGTTCATGTTTCCTGGACGTCCAATATGAGGGCGGATGTTGACCTTGAGACCCTGAGGCTCTGCAGGAAGGCCGGGCTTCGTACAGTGTGCGTAGGTTTCGAAAGCGGCAGCAATAGAATGCTCACCAATATGCGTAAAGGTATCACGGTCGAGATGTCCCTGAAATTCGCCGAAAACGCAAAAAAAGCGGGTATACTTGTTCACGGTTGTTTCATGGTGGGTACTCAGGGTGAGGATCAGGAGAGCATGCGAGAAACACTTGAACTTGCTCTTGAAATCGACCCTGATACCGCTCAATTCTATCCCATGATGGTCTATCCGGGAACTGAAGCGTACACCCAGGCATGTGAGTCAAATAACCTGCTGGCTGAAAACTGGAGAGACTGGCTGACTGAAGAGGGCCTGCACAGCTGCGTAATTAGAACTGAGAATCTCTCTTCGGCAGAACTGGTGGACTTCTGCGATTATGCAAGGCGAAGGTTTTATCTGAGACCATTTTACATCATCAGAAAACTATGGAGAAGCCTTCTTGATGGAGATGAACGAAGAAGAACATTCCGTGCATTTTCCACCTTCAGAAAATACCTTTTCAGGAATTCAAGGCAGAGGTAATGAGCATACCTTCGAAGAATATCAGTGTGGTCGTGCCTTCGTACAATGATGCCTGCAATCTTGAAAAATGTCTTGAAGCGCTGAACAGGCAAACCATACGGAACGAGCTGGAAATCGTGGTATCTCTTGATGGGGGTGAACGGCTTCCCCCGGCGGTCGCCTGCTTAGCTGACAGGGTAATTGAAGGTATGCACTGCGGCCCGGCAGGAGCGAGGAACAGAGGGTGGAAGGCCTCTGCCGGAGACCTGGTGCTCTTCACCGACTCCGACTGTATTCCAGATCCGGACTGGGCCCGGCAGATGACCAAGGCTCTTGTCACCGGGGCTGACGCGGTTAAAGGTGTCTATACAGAGGGCGGAACAGGAATCATTCAGAGGCTGGCTCAGATAGAATTCGATGAACGTTACAAGCTTCTTTCAAAGCACGAGATCATCGATATCATTGATACCTATTCCGCAGGATACAGACGCAGTGTGCTGGAGAGAATGGGAGGATTCGATGAATCCTTTCCGTTCCCCGATCATGAAGATGTTGACCTTTCCTGCAGAATGGCACAGGAAGGATACCTGCTTCGTTTTGCTCCCCGGGCGAAAGTGTCCCACAGTCACCGCGCGACATGGAGAGCATACTTCCGAATGAAGTTCTCAAGGGGGAGGTGGAGGATGAAGATAATAAGGCGCTATCCCCGCAAGGCCGGAGCTGATACATACACTCCTTTGTGTATGAAGTTACAGATTATCCTGTGCCCTCTTCTGGTACCCGCATTACTTCTCCTGGCTGCCGGCACTCTTCCAATTATTCTGTGGGGATGCATCTTCCTGCTTTCTACTATCCCGCTTGATCTGACTGCATTGCGGAGTGACCGGTCACTTGTCCCGATAGTTCCGATATTCGCGTTGTGGAGAGGCTGTGCTCTTTTCTCAGGCCTGCTGAGGGGTATATTCGCCTCTGAAGAGGTGTATTAATGAAACTGGCGCCCGTTAGACGAGCTGACCGCATACTGATGATTCTTCTCATTGCGGCTGATGTAGTAACCATTCCATTTGTATTCATGCTTACATGGGTACTGCGAACCGAAATATTCGCAGGTAATCTCCCTGAATTCTCTCATCAGTTGAGCCTGTATCTAATGATTTTGCCGATCGTTGCCATTCTCTGGATATTTTCATTTGCACGGGCAGGGCTGTACACTCCGAAAAGACAGCTTGGAAGTATGGGCGAGCTTCAGCAGCTTATGAAGGCTTTCGTATTTCTTCTTGTTGCCCTTATGGCAGCGAGCTACCTGGCGAGGATGGAATTTTCAAGGGTGATCCTGTTCATGTTTATAGGAATCTCCATACCGGTGACTGCTGTTTCGAGATATCTTGCAAGGAAGATTGCACACATTATTGTTCCGTTAACGGAAGCTCCGAGGATTCTCATCGTTGGAACGGGAGAAGTGGCAACCAGAGTTATTACGGCTTTGAGGAGGCTTCCGGGAAAGGCTCCCGAATTAGCCGGGGTAGTCAATACATCCGCTAGAGAAGAGACCACCTTCGAAAATGTAGAAATCGTTTCTACGATGGACGATATTGTTGAGACGATCAGCAGGTTGAATGTGGATGAAGTTTTTTTCGCGGCGCCTGAGCTTGACAGATCCAGATTACTGGAGATCATTTCTCTGGTACAGAATACAGATGTTCATTACAGGCTTGTAACAGATCTGTTCGAGATTGCGTTAGGAGTAACCGATGTCGATGATCTGGCAAAGCTGCCCATTGTTGAAATAGGGTATGGGGAACCGGGAGCTCTGCACAGATTAACTAAAAGATTCATGGATGTATCGATATCGTTTTTGCTACTTCTGGTTCTTCTTCCGCTGATGTCAGTGATATACGTTATACAGCTCATTAGAAAGAACGGCTCACCTGTTTTCAGACAGAAGAGGGTAGGGCTCAAGGGAAAAGAGTTTACACTTTACAAATTCAGGACAATGAAACCAGAATCTGATGAGTACGAAGTAGCTCCCATCTCGATGAATGATTCCAGGGTTACAGGTATTGGAAAACTTCTCAGAAGAACAAGCCTGGATGAGCTGCCTCAGCTTTTCAACATACTGCGGGGTGATATGAGCCTGGTTGGACCGAGGCCTGAAATGCCCTTCATAGTAGACGATTATACAAGCTGGCAGAGACACAGGCTGGATGTTAAGCCGGGGCTTACAGGCATGTGGCAGATTATGGGCAGAAAGGAGCTTCCCCTTCACGACAATCTGGGATATGATTACTACTATATTAGGAATCAGTCTCTGATGCTTGATTTCACTATTCTATTAAGAACGATTGCGATAATATTCAAGGGAAGGGGTGCATACTGATCGGTTGCTTACTTCTGTTCCTTTTATCCCTGCAATCTTTCCCTGACGGCCCTCTTGCTGCAGGATGCGCCTGTGGTACGTACGCCTGGTCAAACGATGCATCTTCTTGCTTATCTGCTCCTGCAGGACTTGTCAGAATCACGGAAACCCAGTTCTCAATTTACTCAACTGCCAGTGATATGGATAACAACAATATCTTCACGGTCGCGGCCTTTGAATTGGGCGGGAACCACTACGGTGCAGCAGCCGGACTTCTTCGTTCCGAGTCAGCACCGGATACTGTTTCGGTTGCTCTAATCCATGCCAGGACGCTCAAAGGAGATCCTATCGGTTTCATGGAAGGTGTTTTCGGGCCAAGTATTTCAATAGGCGGGGCATTGGGATTGACGGTAACAGATGACGAAACTGGAAATTACAGTGAAATGCTTTCAGCAGGTCTGGGCTTTCAGTTCTCTGTCTTTCCGACAATCGCCATAGGCGCGAACGTTTCGAATCTGAGGCTCACAGGAGACAGTCTTCATGAAAGGGTCATAGGATACGTCTTTTCAACGGTGTTTGATAGAAAATTTCGTGGCCATTTTACTGTAACAAACGGAAAGAGCGCTCTCGGTTTCGATCTTAATATCAGTGACTGGCTTACTGCACGAACAGGATCCGATGGCTCATCCTGGAATGCAGGGGTGTCCTTTGAACATGAGTGGCTGAAACTTGACTGGGCAGTGATACTGAACGATCATGACTGCAGGCAGGTCCTGGGTATTTCCGTATCTCCGGGAGGTTATCTGTGAGTATCTCATTAATAACCATGATCATTCTTATCGCTGGAGGTTCTGATTCCACAGATGTTTCCATAGTTCCTGAAAACTGGGTTTTCGGATACGACTGCCTGATCAATGCATCCGCCTGCGGGAAATGGAAGGAGAACCATCCGGTATTTGACAGCACCTCCGTGGATGCCGCTTTTTCAGTAATGGCTGCATCACCTGAGGTGGACCTTCTCGCTACCGGTGCTCTGCATAGTGATACTGCTTCACACGTTGGGTTCAGAAGAGCCAGGTGTGCTGTGAAATGGCCCGGCACGCCATGGATAGGCGCGGGAATCTACCTGAACGATCAACAGCCGTTCATTGCCGGTTTGTCGAACCCGGTACTTGAGTGGGGATGGGTGGATATAGATTCCATTCAGGGTTTTGGTGTATCTTCCGGAGGTGTTCTGGGCTTTCAGGGTGATTACCTTATTCAACTCTCGCGCGGAGATACACTATCGCAGCTGAATGTGCATTCACCCTGGATGGGATTCGCCGGAGTCGATTATTCAAGAGCACAGATCCATGCAGCGGACTCCACGGGCGAGAATATCACCGTGAACGTCTTGTCCGTTAGAGGGGATTTCCGATACTTCAGACCGTGGCTGATCGTTGCCGGAGCTGAAGGAGAAGAAGGAAAATGGGCAGTATCTGCAGAGATACGGAGATTTCGTCCCATAGACACACAATGGGGAAGGATTGAGATTGTACCTGGAATGCACTTCGCGGGAGATAGCATTGAATTCCCCGGAAGCGCTTTCGTACCCGGACAGAGAGTAATCACACTCGGAGCATTCCTTGAATCAAGAAGGTATTTCGTTTCAGCCGGTATTAAGGGTATGGTTGACCTTTCGAGTGACAGCCTCAGCGGGGTATCAGCATCGGCCGGTATGATATCCGAGGGAGGGGTATCCTGGGATATGATCTTTGGGTATTACGCCGATGGAGATTACAGGGCGTATGTCTCTTCAGCGATTTCCGATTCCTACGCTTCAGCCGGCATGGCAATGGAGGTAATCAATGACAGCACAAGGGTTACCGGGAGTGCATCCTATTCTCCCAGGGATGATGTATGCGCCGAAGTATCGGTTTCAGGAGATATCGATGACAGCCTTCAGCCTGCATGTGTTCTTGCAGTAACTACATCACTTGGACCAGTGATGTGTCTTGCAGGAATAGAGTGGGAATACGATAGTTCTCCTTCACTTCGGATAAACCTGACAGGACTGCTTGAATGATAAGAATAATGACTATTACAATAATTCTTCTACTCATTCTGACCGCGGGCTGTTCGCTGTTTGTACCGATGCAGAAACCCGTCGAACAGGATAATAGACTGTTTCTGTGGCTTCCGGGAGCATCCTCGGTTCAGGTTCTGTCTGACTGGAATGACTGGGGAGGAAGTGTTGCTGCGGGAAGTATCATAAATCCTCTATCCGGAAGGATGGAGAAGGATGAGAACGGCCTCTGGACGATTGACATAGAAGGTTTACCCGGAGGTGTATACAGATACGCATTCTACGTTAATGGATACAAATGGATAAGGGATCCTGTCAATCCAGAAACTGCCGTATTCGGAAGCCGGACTGTTTCGATAATTATGATATCGAACTGAACGAAAGGAAGTGATTCTTGGCTTCTGTGAGATTTCAGGGAGTTAGTAAAATATACCAGAAAGATATACTTGCTCTTGCAAGATTTGATATCGAAGTTTATGACGGTGAATTTCTTGTTCTTGTGGGACCGAGCGGATGCGGCAAATCTACTACTCTGCGCCTTCTCGCCGGGCTCGAGGAACCGACTACAGGAGAGCTTTTCATCGATGATAGAAATGTAACCGATATCAAACCTCAGGACAGAGACATAGCTATGGTGTTTCAGAATTACGCTCTCTATCCGCATATGACCGTATTCGATAACATGGCATTTTCACTGAAGATGAAGAAAATGCCCGGAGATCAAATAGATCAGAACGTGAGGGAAACATCGGAAATTCTGGGTATCTCCGATTATCTGAATCGAAAGCCGCGAGAGCTGTCCGGAGGGCAGCGACAGAGAGTAGCCCTGGGAAGAGCTATTGTCAGGCATCCTGCCGTATTTCTTTTTGATGAACCCCTTTCGAATCTGGATGCCAAACTCAGGGTTCAGATGCGGAATGAGTTGAGCCAGTTGCACACAAAGCTTGGATCTACAATGATATATGTGACACATGATCAAGCTGAGGCTATGACATTGGGTGACAGGATAGTGGTGCTTAAGGATGGATATATTCAGCAGATAGCAACACCCCTGGATCTTTACGATAATCCTGATAACAGTTTTGTAGCAGGATTCATCGGCAGTCCTTCTATGAATTTCCTGAAAGTTGAGCTTAAAAACGGTATGATCCATGCAGGTGATGTTGTACTGGAGAAAACTCCCTTTGCAGGTGTTGTGGATGGGGAATACCTCTTCGGAATTAGACCGGAGGATATTCATCCATCAGAGGACAGCCGGCTTTGTGGTGAAGTTGAAGTTATTGAAACCCTTGGTAATGAGAATATCATTTATATGAAATTCAACGGCAGGCAATTCGCGGCAAGATGCGGTCCAAAAGTCGAAGCGATTACCGGAGCGATATTCGGATTCGAAATGGACCTGGTGAGGAGCCACTTGTTCAGCGCAGACGGCATGCGTATGAAGATCAATGCAACTTAAATAGGATGGTTATTATCTGTTTGTACAGAGATATGATATGACTACTTTAGAAATTGGCCTTTCTTTCTTCGCAGCTTTGAACTGCAGCCTTCTTCTGACCCCTCTTGCAAGACGTGTTGCTCTCAAGTACAGGCTTGTTGACAAGCCGAATCGAAGGAAGAGACATTTAATGACGACACCTCTTCTGGGCGGGATGGCGATCTACCTCTCATTTGCTTTTACTGTTGTTGCAGGCATGCTTATCTTTGATGGTGTGGACAGCATGATCTCATTCGGATGGAAACCCTTCTGCCTTATGGTGATCGCGGGAGCGGGTTTGATGTCGATTGTAGGGCTTATAGACGACATTCTTGGCCTATCTCCTGTTATTAAACTTGTACTTCATACTGTTGCTGCGATTATTGTCGGTTTTGTTTTCGTCAAGCAGGGAGCTTTGCTGAACGTGTTCCTTACAGAAAGCAATTTTGCCTGGTTTGCAGCTCCATTAACCGTGATCTGGCTTGTTGGTATAACCAATTCGGTTAATCTGCTCGATCACGCAGACGGTCTCTCCGCCGGAACTTGCGCCATAGCTGCCTTGTTCTTCACTATTCTCAACCTTATGTCCGGCAATTATTCTGTCGCGTTCATCAGTGCAACCCTTGCGGGGGCAACAATCGGATTTCTTTTCTACAACTACAATCCTGCTTCTATCTTCATGGGCGACTGCGGCAGCAATATGCTTGGTTTCATGCTGGGGATAATAGCTGTACTGGGTGTTTATACTCCAGAGGGATCCATCAGGGAGATCGCTATTTTCACTCCGGTATTGATACTTGCTCTTCCTATGATAGATACTGCATTCGTTTTGCAGTATAGATGGAAACATGGAAAACCTCTTTTCGATGCGGACAGGAATCACCTTGCCCACCGGCTGATGCGGCTGGGATTATCTCATACCCAGGCAGTTATGGTTCTACTGGTGGTTGCGATTCTCATAGGTACACTTGCTCTATTGCTTCCTACGCTTAAACCTTATCAGGCAGTTCTGGTGTTTGCACATGCCCTTGGCCTCGTAGCTCTTTTTTCATTTTTTATGAATCGTGCTGAAACCAGGGAGATTAAAAAATGAGGAGTCTTCCCAGAACCCTGATCCAGATCATCATTATCCTTACGATACTTGGATCGATGTTCATTGTTCAGACAAACAGTAGAAGCAGTATACTGATAAAGGAATTCATCTTCGTCGGAGGTTCCGCGCTTGCACTGCTTGTAGCAGCTCTGGGCATCTCTGTAAACGGAAGGATTGCCTCGGCAAGGCTCAGCAGGTCGCTTGTTGTATCTTTCATCCTTTTTATTCTCTGGATGTTTTTCCGTCATTATTCAGGTATTCAATCCATCAATGCTTTAAACTACATGTGCAGTATTATTGCACTATCCGGCCTCGTATTCATCATTGCGATAACATTTACTGAGAAAAATAGGGATATAATTCTGTGGGTTATGGTCGTGTCTACTGCTGTTTTGTCAATATACGCTATCCTTCAATCAATGGGCATAATAATCTTCAGCTGGGATGCTGGTCTTACGCGGATGGCGAGAAGTTCCGGAACTATGGGGAATGCGAACCTTCTTGGAAGTTTTTCGATGGCAATGCTGCCTGCAGGCGCAGGATTCCTTCTCAGCAGGCTGAAGCTGATGAGAATCAGGATAGTATCAGCAGCAGGTTTTGCCCTCCTCTGTACTGGTGCGATGCTTGCAAGCAAAACAAGGGGCAGTCTGATAGGTCTGTTCGCTATTGCCTTATTTCTTCTCTTCGTTCCGTTCATCAGGAAGAACAAAAGAATCCTTCTTTCACTGCTTCTTGTATTTCTTATTCTGATAGGAGGCTCAGTTATCATCCTGGGAAACCGGATGGAAGAATTATCTTCCATAGAAACCGGTACTTTTCAGGTGAGGAAACTTATATGGACCGGTGCATTGTATATGGCGAAGAGCAATCCAATCCTGGGATACGGTCCAGGATCATTTCAGATCGTATTTCCACAGTTCAGGAATCCGGAGTATTTCCTTCTTGGTGTCAGTCATAATACTCTTCATGCACATTGTGAGTACCTTGAGATACTAGGTGATACAGGGATAATAGGTCTGCTGTTATGGGGAGCTATATTTTATTCCATTATCAGGATAGTATACAGAAAAAGGAAATCAGAGTATCCGCACGACGAAAAGAATGATACAGCAGATAAATGGCTGGTTACCGGGATAATCGCAGGCATTGTGGCCCTGCTGGCTGAAGCTACTGTATCGGTAGCCCTTAGATGGCCGGTATCCGCATTGCTTCTGGCGCTTTTCACAGGACTGCTGCTCGCGTCCATTCCATGTAAAATTACTATTATTAAAGGTTTCAGGAGATATGGCCTTGCAGCTATCCTTCTTCTGATCGTCATTCTTTTTGGAGTCATTGCGATCCCCCATTATTTCAGTGCTATGAGATCAGGGAGAGAGCTGTTCATAGGAAAGGACATGTACCTTGCCCATATACAGCCTGGGATGGATAATGCCGTTGCCGCCGCTGCGGAATGGCGGAACACCGGGAACCCTGAGGCTGCACAGAGAGCTCTCTACTATTTTGACAACACGATGCACGCGGCGGACAGTTCGATAGCATGGTGCGAAAAATGTGTTGAGACAAATCGTGAGGAGCTTGGAGGGTGGTACGCTCTTGGCAGCGCATATATATCAGCTTCAAGATTGTATCAGTCGAATTCTCCACCACTTACGGAAATTCTCCTCATGAATGGACTGGTTGCAGAGAATCGGCAGGAGGCTGACCGATATATGATGCTTGGTCTTTCTGCTTACGATTCACTTATCAGTATGGCTCCGGATTATGCTGAGGTTCATAATAACCTTTCCCTTGTATGGATAAATCTTGGTAATCCGGACAGCGCTCTTGCATCACTGCGGAAAGCATGGGATCTCCATGCTCACAACAGAGGGGGCTACGCAGATAAGGTCAGAATCCTCAACACCCTTGCACAGACACGGGATGGTGTTTATCTGCATTGGCAGATTACGATGAGATTGATTGATAAACTGCTCAGTGTGTACGACAGGCTGGACACACAGTCTCAATTGTTCAGAACAATCATGTTCGATTTTGGTAATACCTTCTTAACATACAAAGATTCCGCTGACAGTCTTCAGCTTGAACTCATCAATTTGCTGAACTCCAGCTATCCGGAAATCGCGTCCTCAATAGAAGAGTATACCGATATGCAATTGCAGCAGATGCAGACAGGTCTGGATGTACTCGAGCAGTTCGAGGAGGGAGATACTGCTGGTGTACGGATGTACCTGAATGGTCTCACTCAGCTTGAACTTGATATTCTTCCGCTTCAACGTGCTTTGAACGGACGCATTTTAGCTGCAGAGGGCGATCTTGAGGGGATACAGACGCTCAGTGATATCCTGAACAACTTCTGCAATGCTGATTTTGAATATCTAACAGCCTGGCCAATGGAAGTATCCCGGATGATGGATGAATTGAATGAAGCACTTCTCCGCACCGGACTGGATGAAATCGATGAGAGACGGATACACCTGTTCAATGAAGTCACTTTGCTCAGATTAGACAGACGAATATTTGAAGTAATTATCTTCATCGAATCCTCTCGCTCTATGCTGGATGCAACAACCTCCATCAGAGAAGAGCTGGAGAATCTGTGGGAAAGTATTGGCGGTCCACTGTACTGCTTCATGAGGATGAGGGATTCCCAGGCCGGAGCCTCCCCGATGCATGAGAATTCTCTGCTCGAAAGATCATACACCGGAATACTTGCGCTGCAGGCACAGGATTCCTTGAATGCTGAATTAGTTAAATTTGAGATACAGTGGCTTTATATTCTCTTCTGTTCATCCTACAATGGCATACCACACTACAGTACTATTCAGGGGGCACAGACAGTTTCGCTTGTTGATAATGCTCGTTCGAAGTTAGTCCGGATCATCGGAGAGAATGAAACGCAGTATCAAATATCAAGGATACTCAACGATCTAAATGACCATTCGATCCTTACGATCAATGATGAATTCTCGAATTACATTGAAGCGCTCAAGAGCGATTTAATAATGGGTAGAATTACACGGTCTGACTTGCCATAAACACTGGAAAGAACTAGATTTCACTTAATGGTTGCGCTGAAGAGTCGTATGATTCAAAAGGCGGTATCTATCCGCCTTTATTTTTTATTGTTGAATGTAGGATAAATGGATTCCACTGATCTATATGAAATGATAGAAGATATTGTTGACAGAACAGGCATCCTGCTGGTTGACATGTCTGTGAAGAACATCGGCAGGAGTCAAATGATAAGGCTCCTTGTCGACAGACCGGAACGGATTAACATTTCCGAATGTGCGGAGCTGGCCGGGAAAATAAGGAATCTAATTGACGGAAAGATGCTGCTTTCGAACTACAGGCTGGAAGTCAGTTCCCCGGGCATAGGACGCCTGCTCAGTACCGAGGTCGACTGGATAAGATCCACCGGGAGAAAATTATCAGTGCAGCTGAAGGATGAGAATATTGTTGATTGGCTTGAGGAGTACAGCAACGGGTGCCTTAAATTCAGGGGAGGCAGGACGCTGACCACTGACGATATAGTTAACGCAGTGGAAGTACTGGATTGAAGTAAGCTGTTTTAAGATATGCGAGGAGTTAAAAGTGTCGGATAATTATCAGAGAATAGAAGCCCTGGCAGCTGTGATCCGAGAAAGTAAAGGAGCTAATCAGGAACTTCTACTTGATTGGCTTGAAAGGGGATTGATAGAAGCAACCGAGAATGAGTACGGTTCTCCTCAGAATATCAAAGTGACATGGGAGCAGAAGAAAGATGATGTTCTCATAATTGCTCTTATGAAAGTAGTCAGGGAAATTGAACCAGGAATGGATCATCTTCAGATTACAAGAAAAAAAGCAAGAAAATACAACGCCGAAGCCGATTACGATGATGAGGTAGGAGTACCTATCGACTTTAATGATTTCGGCCGTTCAGCAATAAACATGTTCAGAAGAGAATTCCACACACTGGAGCGATCAGCCGAGAGGGAAAAGGTGTACGAGGAGTACTCAGACAGGATTGGTCAGCTTATTCCTCGGTGTGTGGTTCAGCAGGTTTATAGAAATCGGGTCAATGTTCGTATTGCAGGACAGATAGAAGCGTTAATCCCGCCTGAAGAAAGGGCCAGGGGTGAGAGATTCGAACACGGAGATACCGTACTTCCTGTTCTTCTAGAGGTTCTCAGTCCGGAGAGTACAGAACCACAGCTCGTCCTTTCAAGAGCAACTCCGATTCTTGTTAAAAGACTTTTCGAGAGAGAAGCTCCTGAAATCGATGAGGGAGTAGTTCAGATAATGGCCATTGCCCGTGAAGCAGGTGTCAGAACAAAAATCGCAGTGGCGAGCAACGATATCAGGGTTGATGCAGTTGGCACTTTTGTCGGAATGAAAGGTATGCGGGTTCAGTCAGTCATGCGTGAGCTTAACGGTGAGAGAATCGATATAATCCCCTGGACTATAGACAGGCAGCTGCTTGTAACCAGTGCTCTCCTTCCTGCGACCGTCCTCAGGGTTGTTATGGAGAAGCGGATCAGCCAGGAAACTGGAGAGGAAGAGACCCTCATGATCGCTACCGTTCCGGACGATGAAATAGGAAGAGCGAAGGGTAAGGGCGGTCATAATGTAAGGCTGGCAGGCAAGCTGGTCGGGTGTAGAATTGAAGTCGAGGAAAGATCTCTCTGGGAGAGCAGAAAAAAGTGGGAAGATATGTTAAGAGTCGATATTCATGAGTTCGAATGCGTAAACGATAAACTGGCTGAGAGGCTTACACGTGCAGGATTTGATTCTGCGGACAGGATTATCGCTTCCCACAGGGAAAAGATCCTTGAGGTTCAGGGTGTCGGTGCTGTAAAAGTGAATAATCTTCTGAAAGAAGCCAGAGAACTGATAGATAGTAGAAAAATAACTGTTGAGCTTAAAAAAGAGGAAGCAAGAATAGCTGCACTGGAAGCTGAGATTGATGGGGATAGCGATACAGAAAACACAACGGAATAACATCCTTCCCGATCCTTTGAGTTCGGTAAACAGCTCAGAATTGAATGAATTGCGGAATTGGATAAATGATGGAAGAGGGTGATTACCTTGGCTGAGAAAAGCAATGTGAAGAAGCTAAGAGTATACGAACTTGCCAAGGAACTTAATCTGTCAAGTGAGGCGCTGCTCAAGGTTCTCGAAGAAATGACAATATCTGTGAAGAGCCATATGAGCTCACTCACCCCGGAAGATGAAGCGAAAGTAAGGAACAGGTTCGACCGGGAGAAAGAAGCCGCACGGACAAAGACGGTTCGAAAGAAAAGAAAGAAGAAAAAACGACGTCCAAAGCCAAGAATAACTGCGGAAGCAGTAAAGACTGTCAAAGATACGCTCGCCAGAATTGATTCAGGTGCTGGAAGATCAAGACAGAAGAAGCGTAAGAAATACAGAGAAGAAAAAGTTGAAAAACTGCAGGAAATCACCAGAGATGGCGATTCTTCCTTTATCCGGATTACTGAATATACGAGTCCTTCGGAACTGTCAGAACTGATGGAAATCTCCCTCAGTAAGGTTATTGGCAAGTTCATGGAACTGGGTGTTATGGCTACAGCAAACCAGAGGCTTGATGTTGAAACAGTATCACTGGTGGCACACGAATTCAATTTCGAAGTTGAGGTGGTTGAAAGCTACGGAGCCAGGGAACTCGAGAAAAGGCGAATCAGCACAGGCGGTTCTGAACTAGCGAGATTTCCGATAATCACCGTGATGGGGCATGTTGATCATGGCAAAACCGCACTTCTGGACAGAATAAGGCAGACAAACATCATTGCTACCGAATCAGGCGGTATTACTCAGCATATAGGCGCCTATATATCAAAATTCGGAAACGGCAAGAAGATAACGTTCATAGATACACCGGGTCATGAGGCTTTCACAGCTATGCGAACAAGGGGAGCCAGGGTTACAGATATAGTAATCCTTGTCGTTGCCGCTGACAGCAGGGTAATGCCCCAGACGCAGGAAGCCATTGATCATGCCAGAGCTGCTAAAGTTCCGATAATAGTTGCGATCACAAAGATCGATCTCCCAACTGCCAATAGTGATTTCATTAAGAAGGATCTGGCGTCCCACAATATTCTTATTGAAGAATGGGGAGGGGATATACTCTGTTCGGAGGTATCGTCCATAACAGGTGAAAACATCGACGATCTTCTGGACAAGCTGCTGATGCAGGCTGAGATGCTTGAATTAACAGCTTATCCGGATAGACCCGCAAGAGGAACTGTTCTCGAAGGCGAAGTTGATCCCAGACGCGGAACTGTTGTTAACGTGATCATCCAGGATGGAACATTGAGGGTTGAGGACGATTTTGTGGCCGGAAGATGCCGCGGGAGAGTTCGGGCGATGTACGATGAAAACGATAACGAGATTGAGGAAGCGGGTCCGGGAACCCCCGTACAGATACTCGGCTGTACCGATGTTCCCGACGCTGGAGAACCGATTGTAGCTGTTTCTTCCGAACATGAGGCAAAACGTATCAGCAGAAGACGCCAGATCGTTCAGAGGGAAAGAGAACTGCATGCGGGCAAAATGATATCTCTCGAGGATTTCTGGCAGAAATCAATTGAGCACGAGGGCATTATGAATCTGGTCATCAAAGCGGATGTTCAGGGAACTGCGGAAGCCATAGTAGACACCCTGACCAAGCTTGGTAATGAAGAAGTCTCGGTTAACATTATCAGAAGCGGTGCTGGAGGTATTTCAAGTAACGATGTCAACCTTGCTGCCGCATCAAATGCTATAATAATCGGTTTCAGGGTTCGTCCGGATGTCAGAGCACGCGAAGAGGCAGCAGCAAGAGACGTAGAAATCGCTATCTTCAGTGTTATCCACCAGGTTGAAGAAACCATCAATAAAGCGCTTTCAGGGCTTCTGAAACCAGAAGAGAAGGAAGAATTCCTTGGATCAGCTGAAGTAAGAGACCTTTTTAGAGTTCCGAAGATCGGGACTATTGCAGGATCCTACGTTATCAGCGGTTTAATCAGGAGAAATGCCCGGATACGGCTTGTGCGGAACGGCATTGATATCTGGTCAGGGACCGTAAGTTCCCTGAAGCGTTTCAAGGAAGACAAGAAAGAAGTCAAATCCGGTTTCGAATGCGGCATAGGCCTATCGGGCTATAATGATATTAAATTAGGCGATGTGATAGAAAGCTTTGAAATTATTTCAATCGCCAGGCAACTCTGAGTTTCTGCGGAGGAATTTCGTATGGATGACAGAAGAATATCCAGGCTGGAAGTAGATATACGGCAGATTCTCGGTGAAACACTGTCCAGAAGTGTATCTGACGAAAGGCTGCGCAACGTCAGCATAACCAAGGTAAAACTATCCCGCGACGGTTCGCATGCTACGCTGTTCTATGAGGCAGCAGGAACTGATACCGAGAGGCAGGATGCTTTCGAAGCGATGGAGTCGGCCAAGGGTTTTCTCAGATCTCAGCTGGCATCCCGGATAAGGATGCGTACGGTTCCCGTTCTGTCACTGGTAAAAGATGAATCCGGTGAGAAGGGTGACAAGATTCTGAATATCATGAGGGAGCTGAGTAACGATTGACATCCCCCCGGATGACCGGTGCAGCATATCTTCTTGATAAATCAGCCGGCATTTACTCACGCAGGGCAGCGCAAAGGGTTGCAAAACAATGGGGTTACAGGAAATACGGTCACGCCGGAACCCTGGATCCCGATGCAACAGGCCTTCTTATTGTTCTTCTTGGAAGAGCAACAAGACTGTCCAGATTTGTAACATCCTCCGGGAAAACTTACAGTTTCGGGATTAAGCTTGGCATCAGAACCGATACGGACGATACTGGTGGTACAATTCTGGAAACGAAACCCGTTCCGCCCATCACTGAGGAAGATATTTTAAAGGTAATATGCAGATATACCGGGTCAATCACTCAGAAAGTGCCGGACTATTCAGCTGTAAGAGTTGATGGCTCCCGGGCATATACTCTTGCGAGAAAAGGATTGAAGCCCTCAACGCCTGTAAAAGAAGTGTTTACCGAGAACTGGAGGCTTGAGAAACTCTTGGGATCGGAGATATTACTCTCAGTAACTGTCAGCTCGGGAACTTACATCAGAGCACTTGCACGCGATATCGGAAACGAACTTGGGACAGGGGGGGCAGCTTTCGATATCAGAAGAACATCGATAGGAGCATTCAGTATTGAGGAAGCTTCAAAGGATACGCGCAGCATCAGTTCTCTTCTCACAATGTCAGATGTCCTCCGTGATTATTCGAAAGAAGTGCTTGACGAGGAAAAGTGTTTGACAGTATCGCACGGAGGAAACGTAAGCGGTGTGGAGGTCGGTACTGTAGCCCTGCTGGATGAGGACAATAATCTGCTGGCTGTTGCCGAGGGGGATGGGAGTATTCTGAAACCACTGTGCGTATTAACCGGTAGCTGAAAACCATGGATACAATAACACTTGGAAATTTCGACGGTATACATTCAGGACATCTGAAGGTAATAGAAAAGGCCAGATCCTTCGACGGTGATGCATGCCTTGTCTGCTTTGAACCTGTAGCCCGTCAGTATTTTACGGACAATTCATGGAATAGAAGACTCACTACTGTGTCCGAGCGGGCAGGGATTTTAAACAGACTGGGAATGAATAATATCGTAATCATTCCTTTCGATAGAGAAACAGTCGAAAAATCACCAGATGAATTTCTCTTTGAACTTCATGAAATGGAGAGATTCAGCAGGATCGTAGTGGGATACGATTTCCATTTCGGCAGAAACAGGTCAGGTACAGCGGAATACCTGTTTCAGTGGTGTACTTCAAGGGAGATTGATACTATTATTGTACCTCCGCTGGAATGTGGAGATGGCCCGGTTAAGAGTGAAAAGATCCGATTACTTCTTGAAAACGGAAAACTCCGGAGTGCTGAAGAACTCCTTGGCAGGAATTATTCGGTAACAGGAGTGGTTTCAAGGGGCAAGGGTCTGGGTAGGCAGATCGGATTTCCCACTTTGAATGTCAGGGTTCCCGGATGCAAACTGCTTCCGAAACCCGGCAGTTACGCAGGTCTTGTAGATACAGGTTGCGGAACCAGTCCTTTACCTGCAGCCGTATATGTTCCAGGCAGTGCCACAGGACCGGTTGAAGCATACATACCGGATCACAGGATCGGGGATATTTACGGCAGTGCAGTGAGCGTTAGTTTTAGAAAGAGATTGAGAAGTGAAGCGTCTTCAATAGATATTGAAGAGCTGAAGATGCTTATTGCCGGTGATGTGGAAAACGTCAGGCAGTACGCGAAGAACGAATGGAGGATCGAGAAAGATGAGTATAACAGCCGATAAAAAGGCAGAATTAATCGTAAATTTCGGAGATAATGAAAATGATACTGGGAAATCGGAAGTTCAGATTGCCATCCTTACGGAGAGGATAAGGAACCTTACCGAGCACAGGAAGCTTCACAAGAAGGACAATAACAGCAACAGAGGACTTCTTATGCTTGTGGGTCAGAGGAGAAAACTGCTGAATTACCTTACAAATAAGGATATTGAACGTTACAGAAAGATAGTTAAGGATCTCGGCCTCAGGAGGTAGATTGTATCTCAGAGAGATTAAGCACACTGATGGGACTCGAGGATTTCAGTTGAAGTGGTGCTTGTAGTAAACTGTCCCGGCAGAGAGCCGGGGCACACTAGTTAAAAAGGAAGAAATAAGAAAAATGATAAAAATTGTTAAAAGAGAAATAGCAGGCAGAACACTTACAATTGAGACCGGAAGAATGGCGAAACAGGCCGATGGTGCCGTCTACGTTACTTATGGCGGATCAGCTGTACTGGTAGCTGCAACATCAGGAGGATTGAGAGACTTACCATTTTTCCCCCTGACGATAGAATACCGCGAAAGAACTTATGCAGCAGGTAAGATCCCCGGAGGTTTCTTCAAGAGAGAAGGAAGACCCCAGGAAAACGCAACACTTACCGCGAGGCTTATTGACAGACCGCTGCGGCCTCTTTTCCCTTCAGATTACATGGAAGAAACACAGGTTTATATCCTTGTTCTCAGTTCGGACAGTCAGAACGATCCAAGTCTGCTTGGAATGCTGGGAGCATCTGCATCCCTGATGATATCGGATATTCCATGGGATGGTCCAGTATCTGCTGTAAAAATAGGCAGAGTGAACGGCGAGTTTATAGTCAATCCCACCGTTGACCAGCAGATTGAAAGCGATCTTGATCTTGTAGTTGCTGTAAAGGGCACTGATGTGGTGATGCTGGAAGGCTCAACTGCGCAGCTGTCAGAAGCCGAAGTTATGGAAGCTATAACGCTGGCTGCCGATGCAGCCGCATTGATCAATGAGCTTCAGGTGGAATTGAGGGAAGCAGTCGGAAGGGAAAAACGTGAGATTGAGAGGGCTTATGAGGTTCCCGACGGCTTCGCGGAAGCTGTGAACTCCATCGCTGTTCCTGAATTTGAAAAAGTATACGGAAACGGTGTCAAGAACGCCCTTTCAGGTGCTGGGGATACAGCGAAGAAAACTGCCCTGGAAGAACTCTCAGATAAATATCCTGATATTGACGATGACAGGCTGAAGAAAATGATTTCAAAAGCTGTCAACGAAGCTGAAAAGCTTGTCGCCAGAAAGAAGCTTCTTAACCACCAGCGTCCCGATGGACGTGGAGAGGGTGATGTAAGGAAGATAACCAGCGAAGTCGGTGTATTACCGCGTCCTCATGGCTCAGCTCTATTTACAAGAGGTGAAACCCAGGCTCTCGTAGCAGTCACACTTGGCGGAGCAAGGGACGAGCAGAGAATAGATGCTCTTATGGGAGAATACACGAAGGACTTCATGCTCCATTACAATTTTCCCTCCTTCAGTGTCGGAGAGGTCAGGCCTGACCGCGGCCCCGGGCGAAGAGAGATCGGCCACGGACATCTTGCCGAGATGGCCCTTTCACAGGTCATGCCGGATGATAAGCTTGATTTCAATTATACGGTCAGGGTAGTATCGGATATACTCGAATCGAACGGATCATCCAGTCAGGCGACAATATGCGGTGCTTCTCTCAGCCTGATGGATGCTGGAGTTCCAATAACCGATGCTGTCGCAGGCATAGCTCTTGGACTTGTAACCGATGGCAAAGATTACGTTATTCTGTCGGATATTGCCGGAGTAGAAGACCATCTTGGTGATATGGACCTTAAAATTGCCGGAACTGCAAAGGGTATAACCGCAATACAGATGGATCTGAAAGTTGAAGGAATATCCCTTGATATCCTCAGTGAAGCCATCAATAGAGGCAAAGAGAACCGGGAATACATACTTGGCGAGATGAATTCCGTCATAAGCACCAACCGTACTGAACTAAGTGAATACGCGCCAAGGGTCTATACAGTTCAGATAGAAAAGGACATGATCGGAAAACTGATAGGGCCCGGAGGCAAGAACATCAGGGCCATTACTGAAGAAACTGGTGCCGATATCAATATCGATGATGACGGTACTGTAGTTGTACTCTCCGATGACGCCGAAGCTGCGAATCGAACCCTTGAGCTGATAGAGCTTTCAACGGGAAAACCAAAGCTCGGACAGATATACGACGGAGTTGTGGCCAATATTATGAACTTCGGAGCATTTGTTGAAATCATGCCTGGAACTGATGGTCTCGTACACATAAGCCAGATAAGCAAGGATCGTGTGGAAAAGGTCGAAGACGTTCTAAAGCGCGGCCAGCATGTGCGTGTAAAAGTCACAGAAATCAAGGGCAACGGCAAAATTGATCTGACGATGAAGGGTATCGATCAGAACCCGGAGAAATAGAACCTTAGAAGGATGGGAAGAGATGGAGCTTGATGTACTGCTTGAAATTCTTGAGCACGCATCGGATCTTCCCATTCCATCCAGAGCCACATCCGGTTCAAGCGGTGTTGATCTTACTGCTGCGGTGGAGTTCGACATTGTTGTCAGGCCGGGAGCAACTGAATTAGTTCCAACCGGCCTGAAGGTTTCCATACCCCCGGGTTACGAATGGCAGATTCGCCCCAGAAGCGGTAATGCCCTGAAACACGGTATTACGGTGCTGAACAGCCCGGGAACTATTGATTCGGACTATAGAGGAGAAGTGAAGATCATTCTGGCTAATCTCGGCGAGAAACCCTTCAGGATACAGCGTGGCGACAGAATAGCCCAGGCTGTTCTTGCCCCTGTAGTCTATCCGAGATTCAGATTGGTTGATAATGTACCTGAAACCTCCAGAGGTGAAGGGGGGTTCGGTCATTCCGGTACATAGGAACACCCGTAGAATTCTGCTGTGCCTGCTTGCTGTTATCGCAGCGGGCATGTCATGCAGTTACGGATTCCGCGGCAGTCTTCCGGAACACATCCAGTCGGTCAAGATTCTTAACTTCCGCAGCAGGGTCACTCAATACGGTCTTGAACAGGATATAACCTCACGGGTTGTTGAGATGATGGTGCGGGATGGAAGACTCGCGGTAGCTGTTGAAAATCAGGATTCAGAGATTGAGGGTACTGTTACGCAATACAACAAAACCCCTTACTCGTATACATCAGCCGAAGTGGTCGAAGAATACAAACTGGAGATCAGAGTTGAGATTTCGTTTACGGATCTTCTTCAGGAAAGGGATATCATCGGTACAGAAAGCGTGACAACCTGGTTGGTTTACGATCCTGATACCGAATCCGAAATTGAAGCTCGGGACAGGCTTCTTGAAGAATCCGCAGAAGATATTGTCAGAAGATGCCTTTCAGGATGGTAGGTGGATATGTCAGGTATGTTTTCAGGTAAAAGTGGTCTTTTTACATTCCTTCTCATTGTCCTAGTAATGATTATCAGTGTAGTGGTGAAGTTTGTCAGTGTGGTTTCGCTTACACCCGCTAAAGTAAGCAGCGAATTGGAAGAGGTATTCTGCAGGGTGGAGGGTATGGGGTCCATCTCCATACTGAAAGTTGAATTCCTGAAGGAGTGGGGAGAATACCGCCGATCCGATGAGTGTTCCGCAGCTGTTTCAGCATCACAGACACATTCAGGTAATGGATTTGAAGGCAATGTATACGTAGTGTCCTATGCCGATTCCATTGAATTTCCCGGATTTTCTACATATCACCGTGAGTTCAGGATTGAGAAACCCATGAGTCGCAGAAATTAATGCCGATTATTGACTACTGGCAGGAAAAACACCCCAGAAAATCCGGTAAGGGTCGGTTGATCCTTTACATATTTCTCTTTGTGATGATTTTATTTCTGATGTTCAAGGCAGAGACATTTGTACAGGGTTTTACTGACATCTTCTTTTCTTCAGGCAGCACAGAGGAGAGCAGCCCCTGATGAAATATTCCGTGTTCGATGCTCACGTTGACACTCTGATGAGGTTGACTTCACCACAGGAGTATCTAAAAGGGAATTCCAGAACTCATCTTGATATGCCCAGAGCTCTACAAGGTTCCGTATCTCAACTGGTAACAGCTATATGCGCGGAAGCAGAAAAGGAACCTGATACTGCCTTTATCAGAGGCATGTCCATGTTCGAAGATATAGTTCACTCCTCGACCATAGAACTTTACCTGATGCTTGAGGGATGTCAGCCTCTTGTTGATCACCCACGCATGAATGAGCTCATTCAGAGGTTCTCGATTATTTCTCTTACCTGGAATGGGCAGAACAGTCTTGGCGGTGGAATAGGAACTGATACTGGGCTTACCGAAAAAGGAAAGCAGTTTGCAGCTGAACTTGATAAAACTGGAGTCATTCTGGATGTATCACACCTCTGTGATCGCTCCAGAAAAGATCTTCTTATGCTCGGGCTCAGGACGGTGGCTACTCACTGCAACTGCAGGGCAGTTCATGAATTCCCAAGGAATCTCCCCGATGAGGACATAAAGGAGATTGCCTCTTCCGGAGGGGTAGTGGGAATTACCTTCGTACCCGATTTCCTGGGCGGCAATGCTTCTCTCGATACTATCGCCGACCACCTTGAGCACCTGGTTGAACTGACGGGTATCAACAATGCAGGTTTCGGCAGCGATTTCGATGGTGTCAGGAATCTGCCTGAAGGCATGAAGGACTGCACCAGCTGGCCCGATATTCTGGAACTTCTTGATAAACGCGGCTGGAGCAGCGATGATATTGCTTCAGTGGCGGGAAATAACTGGAGAAGAGTATTTCTCAATAATTGAAATGGAGAGCGGATAAATGCGTTTCTTTCTTGCAATACTGATACTTGTATCTTTTGCTTCGGCCCAGACTCCCTTTGAATTCGCGGTTGTGCAGGAACTGGTTGGAGGCGAACCCTTCATCAGTATTATCCGGATTAAAATCAACTCGGGTGTACCTGAATCAGGGCATACACAACTCGAACTCACTACAAGAGCAGGAATGATGATGGATGGCTCACATGCTGTCTACCCGGATTCATCATCACCGAACTATGTGAGGTTCTCGGGGCTTGTCGAATATACGGCGCAGATACCTGTTTTCACGGTTAACCGCATATTCTCCGTTATTTCTGACTGCATGGATCGATTCCCCGGGATGGGAATTACCGATCTTGCCCTTGATGTTGTTGATACCAGTGACCTCAGCTGGATAAGTATAAGATGTAGTATGGCAAGTATGGACAGCGTATTGAACGGAACCCTGAGCCATGAGATCTTCTGGCAGAATGCTGAACTGAGAGAGTTCGAAGTGGGAACAGCAGTCTTCCCGACGCAGATGCGAAGACCACTTGTTCCACAGTGGAGTATAGAAGGAGACATCATCCCACCTGATACTGAAGATACAAACGCTGAACGCTCAACCCAGCCCTGGAAATCACTGCTTCTGCCAGGATGGGGACAGTTATCAGCAGGCAGGGGGATAGGATGGCTGAATATCATCGTCGAGGCGGGTGGAATAGCTCTGATAGCCACCGGAGAAGATGAAACAGGCATCGCTGTACTGGGTGTTAATCATTTCATCAGTTTTATTGACCTGTTCTGAGGGAAGGAGACAGTCAAATGAGAAAATTCAGATATATCTTGAAAGTGTGCCTATTTTCCAGTATCCTTATCTGGACTCTGGGATTTCTTTTAGGAAAAGGAGTGTCTCTTACCTGGGGGCTTGCCGGTATTGCAGTATATCTGGCGCCGTTATCCGGTGTGGTCCTCATTATAATGCTGATTACAGGAATTGGCGCTTCACAGGAAGAAAAAAGACGGAAAGCCGGGGAAACAGTGAAGTGTATCCAATGCGGGAGACCCTCAATACCGGGATCCCAATACTGCAGATACCATCATGATATCATAAATGAGGAGCAGGGTCCGGAAGCCAGGTGAGACCCGTCCGGAAAAAAATCAATTCCTCCTATCTTCTGATGTTCCTGATAGGAAGTCTTGTCTTTGCTCTGGTTATACGAGTGTTCCTTGCAAACAATGCCGGGCTGCTGGAGATGAAGAATAGAACTCCCGTCCTTGGCACCTTCGCCACCTACATTGTAATAGCGGAAAGTGAAACTGCCGGCTTGATTCTGTCTTCTATGGATTCTCTTGCAAGGTACCTGGACAACGAGCTGGGCGTCTATGGTAACGGAGAGCTATCTAACCTTAACATGCGGGGATATGCTCTGATACCTGAACTGTCATCAGATCTCATTTACCTGCTGGATAACTCCATGTTCATATCTTCAATTACCGATTCTCTTTTCGATCCCGCGATGGGTGCGCTGGTGAACACATGGGGGTTCCCGTCCGATCCACACCTTCCCGATAGTGCAGACATAGACAGTGCACTTGCCCGGTCAGGCCTTTCGAATGTCAGGATAACCGGTGATACTCTATTTCTTAGCAGCGGCACTCTCCTTGACTTCGGAGCCATAGCGAAGGGGTACTCCGCTGACAGGATTTACACACTTGCCCGGGAGATGGGAGCCAGTGCTGCTCTTGTCGAGATAGGTGGTGAGATACGCTGCGGAGGTGATACTGCAACTGGCAGGCTCTGGAGGCTTGCGGTGCGGAACCCAAGGGGTGACAATATCATGGAGATGATAGAGATAGAAAACGGGGCTGTTGCTACTTCAGGGGATTACGAGAACTATTTCTTCGAAAACGGGCTCCGTTTCTGCCATATTCTGGATCCAAGGACAGGATATCCGGAGACTGGAGTAGCCTCTGTGACGGTGATATGCGGGAACGCGGCTTTCGGTGATGCTCTTGCAACTGCAGTATCTGTAGGCGGCAGAGACACCGCTGAAAATTTACCTGATTCTCTATTCAGTCTTATCATTGTAGTGTCCGAAGATGAGAACGGAGAGGTAACCGAATGGAGAAGGGGCAGCATTTGAGACATCCTGAATGGTTCGAAAAGATTGAAAACAGATGGAAATGTCTTCTCTGTCCCCGCGGCTGTTCTTTTGATATAAACTCATCAGACCTCGGGCACTGCAGGGTCAGAGGCCTCAAAGACGGTAAACCCTATCTTCCCGGCTACGGAGAATGCGTCTCACTGGTAGTTGACCCCATAGAGAAGAAACCCCTTTATCACTTCCTTCCTGGTTCGGAAATTCTTTCCACAGGCCCGGCGGGATGCAATCTCACATGCGATTTCTGCCAGAACTGGTCAATATCCCAGAACAGAAACGTTCCTACAAGGTTCGTCTCGCCTGGCGACTTAGCTGAAATGTCAATGGCAGGAAACAGCAGAGGTATCGCTTTTACATATACAGAGCCAACAATCTGGTACGAATACATAGCCGATTCTGCTCCCCTTGTACGTGAGAAAGGGGGGGCCATAGTAATGGTTTCAAATGGCGAGATCAATATGGATCCTCTCCTGAAGCTCATCGAGATCACAGACGCCTGGAATGTAGACCTCAAATCATGGTCAGATGACTTCTATAGAAGGCACTGCGGCGGAAACAGGGGTACTGTACTTCAGACGATCAAAACACTTGCTTCGTCATCATGCCATATCGAGATCACATTCCTGATAATTCCGGAAGAGAACGATGATCCAGCGGAATGGAGGGAGATGGCGCAATGGATTTCCGGCGAATGCGGGAAAGATACCGTTCTTCACATATCCAGATACTTCCCAAGGTTTAAGCTAAAGCAGAAGCCTACTCAAATCGAGACATTGCTGAGAGCCAGAGATGTATTCTCAAACAAACTCCATCACGTATACATAGGTAACGTTTTAAATGAAAAATCCGATACACTCTGCCCTTCCTGCGGCGCTGTTTGCATAAATAGATCGGAATGGAGAGTGAATACAGACGGTATGCTTAATGGTAAATGCGCTTCCTGCGGCCATGTATTGAATATTGTCCATGAAATCGGATAAGAAATACCCCTATTTCCGTCTCAATGATCTTGCCATACCGGTTGTTCTATTCATTCTTCTGCAGAGCTTTCGCGGAGGAGGGGAGGGTACAACCGAATACCGGCTGGAGGTTCATACCGGTGAAGGTATCCTCCAGTACGAGCTGGGAGTCGATTCGGTTTTCACCGTTATGGGAAATCTCGGTGAGCTGGAAATAAATATCGAGAACGAAATGGCAAGAATAGCACGCTCCCCATGCCCCGGTCAGGATTGCGTCAGGCAAAACTGGCTTAGCAAGCCGGGCGATCTGGCCGTATGCGTTCCATCGGGTGTTTTCATAGTATTAGCAGGTGAAGACGACAGTCTTTCACCCGACGCTGTATCCTATTAGCCCGGACTTAACTTGCAGCACCTGTGGTATCAAAGGGTCTGGTATTCCTGCAAACCGGCCTTGAGGATCTCGAGAGCAGACCTCATCTTGTTCTCTTCAAGGACGTAAGCAATCCTTATCTCATCAAGACCCAGCCCCGGAGTCGCGTAGAATCCTTCAGCCGGAGCAATCATTGTAGTCCATCCGTCAATGGAGAAATCCGTAAGCATCCATGCGGCGAAGTCATCGGTGTTTTCAACAGGTATCTTTATGGTTGCATAGAAAGCCCCTTCAGGCTTAAGGAAGAAGATCCCTTCCCGACCGTGCAGCTCCTGCATGAGTATGTCCCGCCTGTTCTGATACATTGATACTATTGATCTGAAATACTCATCTGTCATGGTTCTGTACATCTCAGTGGCTCCGTACTGGGAAAGAGTAGGAGGGCAGAGTCTCGCCTGACCGAATTTCACGAATGCTGTCATGAGCGATTTGCTGCGGGTTACAATGTTACCAAGCCTTGCCCCGCATGAGCTGAACCTCTTGGAAATCGAATCCATGACGACAGCTCTGTCAGCGATCTCCGGGAATTCCAGAATGGACGAGTGTTCCCTTCCATCGAAGGCAAAATCCCTGTACACTTCATCTGCAAGAAGATAGATGTTATAGCGGGATACTATATCGGCAAGGTCCGCTATTTCCTCATTTGTAAGTATTGTGCCTGTGGGGTTATTTGGATTGCAGATCAGTATTGCTCTGGTCCTGTCGGTTATTCTGGAAGTTATCTCTTCGTTCGGTGGAAGATGAAAACCGTTCTCCGCTGAAGATGTAATCGGTACGAGTTTAACATCTGATAGAGTAGCGAAACCATTGTAATTCGCATAGAAAGGCTCGAAACATATTATTTCATCACCCGGATCACAGGTTGCCATCATAGAGAAAATAACTGCCTCTGAACCACCTGTGGTGATCATCACCTGATCCGGGTCAATGGATATACCCGATCTGGAGTAATAGCCGCATATGGATTCCCTGAGCGCAGGAATGCCTATGCTTGGACCGTAAGCAAGTACAGTGTTCATATTACATTTAACGGCATCCCAGAATTCAATTGGAGTGGGAATATCAGGCTGGCCTATGTTCAGGTGGTGTATACTTATACCCCTCTTGACCGCATCCATCGCCATAGGAGCCAGTTTGCGGATAGGAGATTCCTGAATCTGATCGCCTCTTCTGCTTATACCTGGAGTTGTCATTGTCAGTTTTCCTTTCAGAATGATATAGCTGTTTCAATGAAGCCATAAATCAATATATTATACTGAGAATTACATTGATACTATATTACATAAGCACTCAAGAAACCTGATATGGAGATTTGATGATTCTTAGACTTGTAGAACTCGCTATAGAGGGTTCTCCAGCTGAAAATATGTACAAATTCTCCGAGGCTGCTGTAACATCACCAGTCCCGGATGTGGCTGTTTTCCCGGAACTCTACTCGACTGGATTCGTGCTTGACAACATTCCTTCCATTGCGCTTTCTGAGCAAGATCTGAGAAATCTTCCTGCAGCATCAGCTGCCGGGAAAAACGGCTTATGGATAATTGGCGGAACCCTTCCTGTAAAAACCGATTTCGGCGTGGTGAACAGAATGGTAGTGTACTCACCGGAAGGAACACTTGAGTACCAGACGGATAAAGTTCACCTGTTTAAACAGATGGGGGAAGACAGAGCGTTTATCCCCGGCAAATGCGGTGGAACATTCCCATTCATGGGAACAACAGGTGCCGGGATAGTTTGCTACGACCTGAGATTCCCTGAACTGAGCAGAAGGCTTGTACTGGCTGGAGCCGAAATCCTTTTCATTCCGGCTCAATGGCCCAGCGGGAGGCTGGAGCTGTTCAGATCACTGCTAAGAGCCAGGGCGGCGGAAGCCCAGATATTCACAGTGGGGTGCAATCTGGGGGGTGAACATCTGGGTGTCATATTCGGGGGCGCAGGTGGTGTGGCCCATCCGGGTGGAAAAATGATCAGAGGACGTGATGTAGCGGAAGGAATCACTGATTTTGAGATCGACCTGAATGATGTGGATGAGATGAAAAAACACATCAATTGTCTTGAGGATCGCAGGCCGGATGAATATGGTACGTTGAGCAGGGAGGGAGGGTAAGGTGACAGATAACTACGGTGGCAGGCTTTCCAACATGGCTATTGTACTCCTGGGTATTGTCGCTGCAGGTATTATTCTAAAAAGTGCTTCGGGGGTTTTTGTCCCCCTTACAGTCGCATTCTTCCTTATGCTGCTTCTTCAGCCCGTGGCGAAGAGAACCGCAGGCATGGTGGATAAAATGCTGTCCCGGATAATGGGTAAATTTGGGAGGGAGCATATTAGTAAAGAGTCCAGGCTTTCTGTAGTATTCTCTGTTATTTTTGTATTACTTCTCTTCGTTAGCCTTTCCCTTGGAATATATCTGCTGCTTAGGGGACAGATAGCTCTCATTCTCAGTAAAAGCAACGAAATCATGAGCAATATTGTGGTGCCCATAAAGAGCTGGATGGTTTCCAGCGGGATCTTCGGAGATTCAGCAGCAGTGTCTACTTACATTAACGGTCTGGCTGAATCAGCGATGAGTATAGTCCCCAGCGCTGCTAAACCGATCATTTCCGGTGTATTCACCTTTGTAATGATACTCTTTCTTACTACTTTTCTCTTGATCGGAAGAAGGCGGCTTGAAGAGAATCTTGAAAAGTATCTTAAATCAAAGTACAAAAGGATAATCGCCATATCCGATAAAATAGAATCCAATACACGTAAGTTCATATTAGTAAAACTGGCAACAAGTTCAATAACCGGTATATCTATTGGCCTTGGTCTGATGATATTCTTAGACCCCCAGGATGCACTGATCTGGGGTTCGATATGTTTCGTTATGAACTTCATCCCGATTTATGGCTCAATTATTGCCGGTTTGGGAGTTATTCTTTATACAATGGCAGTTTTCGAGCACGGCAGCTTTCTCGACGCATGGCCTGTGATAATCCTTGTGATGGCAGTAAACAATACAGTATCAAATGCCATAGAACCCAAACTGATGCAGTTCAAACTACCGATCGGTTCGGTTACCGTTCTTCTTGCGGTTATTATATGGGCCTGGCTGTGGGGAGCGTGGGGTATGATACTGGCGGTGCCTATAACGATCATGATGAAGGTGATGCTCGAGGAAAGTAATGGTAAAGGGTGGATAACCGCCTTGATGGAAACCTGATCAGGTAGGAAAAAAATGAGAAAAGAAATCGTATTTGTACTGTTTTTAATAATATCCGCAGTATCTGCCGGTGAAATGCTTGTCAATTGGGAAATCCCCACGACAGATCCTGAAGTCAGAGAGAGCGCCTTAGGGGAGTATTTCTGTCTGCCCGGTGCTGTAAATACAGGGGTTCCCGGTGATCCGGCTCTTCCGGTATTCCCGGTATCATTACTCCTTCCATTCGGTGCAGAAGTGGATTCCGTAACAATCGTATCATCTAACGAGACAGTACTGCCCGGTTTGTACGATCTCAAACCCGTTCAGCACGGAGTCCCCATTTCCAGACCGGAGCTTTACACATCAACCCCCAGGAATGCAGAATCCTACAGTGAACCTGCAGCTAATCCACTGGTTATTCCGGTATCCCAGGGTCAGCTTATGGGATACAATATCCTTAACATGAGAATATCTCCTTTGACCTGGAATCCCTCTACCGGCAGAGCCGTTCTTACAGGTTCGATTTCTATGATGATTCACTACCATCAAGAGGATTATGGGTGCGTTCCACGCGGAAGGGGAGTTGAAGGGCTGAGAGTCCTGGAAGATGTTATAAGCAGTCAGGTTCTGAACCCCCGGGATCTTAGTCTGAGCAGTATGCCGGCTGTGGATGCGGATGATCTTCCATGGGGGGAATACCTCATTATCACCAGAGATTCTCTGGTCTCAGTTTTTGAACCCCTTGCGCAGTTCAAGACCATGAAAGGTATACCTGCGGCAATTGTCACAATGGAATACATAGAGTCGAATTACTCCGGTGTGGATGCCGCGCAGAAGCACAGGTTCTTTCTCAGGGACATATACAGTCAGACACCCCCTACTTACGTTCTCCTGGGCGGGGACACGCCACTTGTACCGCACAGGAACTGCTTCGCAACCGCTGAAGGTTATATTGATGACCCGGCAGCTGATATATACTTCCAGGATATGAACGACCCTGTAGTGGGTTCGGACCAGTGGGATGCCAACAACAACGGTGTATGGGGAGAACTCACCGGTGATGTAATGGATTACAATCCGGATTACTTCATTGGAAGGGCTTCCATTGAAAACGCTTCCCAGGCTGATATTTTCGTAAACAAGGTTTTCGCCTACGAGATACCTTCCCTGACAGATGGGAGGGACACCGATCCATGGTTCACATCCATGGGGTTTACCACTGGTATCCTCTGGAGCAACCCATACTGCCCGGGCAGCGCGGGTAAGGAAAAAGTTGATACACTTTATACTCCTGTCCTCTGGCAGCCCGTCGTCAAGCATTACGAGAGTAACGGCACACAGAGCTATGCCGCAACAATGGAAATGCTCAATATGGGTATGCAGCTTGTAAATCATTCCGGCCACGGCAGTGAGGGAAGCGTATCGATAGGCACAGGAAGCCTTGGAAGCGGTGATTTCATGGGTCTAACCAACATTTCAGCTCATGGGAGAGTATCCATCTGGAATACGATAGCCTGCCTTTCCGGTTCATTCGATACAGGCACCTGCCTTGCAGAGGCCTGGATAAGGTCACCGGGAGGTGGCGGTTTCTGTATGATGAATTCAAGGTACGGGTGGGGAGAACCTTCGGAACCAGGGGATCAATGGAGTGAACTGGTCGATCAGGAATTCTTTGCCAATTTTTTCACTGAAGATCTCTACAATCTTGGTATTGCCCATTCAATGGCCTGGAACGAGTTTATACCACTCATACCCTCTGATACTCATTACGACTGGATAGCAAAATCGATTACCCTGTTCGGCGATCCTGAACTCCCTATGTGGTCAGAAGCACCAGATGGACAACTGCAGCTGACTGGCCCTGATACTCTTTCAGTAGGATTTAACAGCGTAACCGTGTCTGTTCAGGATAATTCAGGTCCTGTAGAGAATGCAAGGGTATGTTTTCTGCAGGGTGAATGGGATGATACTGAAATGTATGAAATTGATTATACGAACGCTTCAGGTAATGTGCAGATGGATATAACTGCAACCGACCAGTGCGATACCGCCGCATTGACAGTATGGAGCCGGAATCATGTACTCCAGTCCATAGAAATACCCATAACGGGTACAGGAATATCATCTCCTCCTGATCATGCATGGATACCCTTCATTTCCGAACCACGCCCTAATCCCGCAATTAATACAGTCACATTCTATTGGGGTGATCCTGATGGATCTGCAGAATTGAGAATCTTTGATTTTGCAGGAAGAACAGTGGAGGTAGTTGAAATGGGTGCGTCCGCAACAGGAACCCTCATCTGGAACTGTACGGATGAAGATGGAAGGCGCGTACCTGCAGGTCTCTATTTCGCAAGATTTATGACAACAGGTGCAGACCCGATAACCAGGCAGATGGTTGTTATCAATAATGAGTAGGATATCAATGATTTGTAGATTTGCAGCCAGTGCCTTAATACTTATCATATTCTCTGGATGCGGTGGAAACGGTTCTGAAAGCCTCCAGGAAATCTCACTAAGAAGACAATGCAGAGCTAATCTGAACACTCTATGTACGGATCAGGCAAGTTACTGTGATGCCGTTGGTGAATGGGCGCCAGATATTGAAAATCTCAACCAATTCGCGAGAAGGACAAGATTACTGACCTGCCCGGAAAGTGGTGAGGGCTATATTCTCGAACTATCAGATTGCGGTTATGTAGTAAGCTGTCCGGCAGGACACGGATCGATAGAGACCGGAAGAAGAAGCTGGACTGGAGGACACTGATATGAAAGTTCTTTACAGAAACAACTATAGAACAGTAATAAGATTTGATATAGGAGAGCAGTTTCCGGAGACACTCGCTGACTGGTGCGAAAAGGAGAAAGTTGAAGCAGCTGCAATTGTTGCGGGAATAGGAATGCTTGAGAAAATCGAAATAGGAAGGTATGACGGCAAAGAATACCTCACCGAGATTATTCAGCCATCTTCTGAAATACTGTCCCTGCAGGGGAATGTATCCATCAAGGAGGGTAAGCCCTTCGTTCACCTTCATGTGAGTCTTGCTGATGAGGATATGTCAGTCAGGGGTGGGCATCTTTTCAACGGAACTGTCTCAATGACCATAGAGCTTGTAATGCTTGAGTTCTCGTCGAAATTCGTACGGATACCATCCGGAGGAACATTCTGGAGGCTGGATATACCACAGGAATAAGCAAATCCCTATTGACTTTTACCGTCATTTTCGTAGTGTACCCCTACTTCAGAGGGGCTGTAGCTCAGTTGGTATGAGCACCTGACTGGCAGTCAGGGGGTCACGGGTTCGACTCCCGTCAGCTCCACCAGAAAGGCGGAGAGTTCTGCTCTCCGCTTTTTCTCCTATCAGGAAGAGAACCCTGATAGTTAATTTGCACGCCACTTAACCTGAAGAATTGAAGAGTACGAGTATATATTAATAATAATAAGATATAAATTAGATATAAGTACATTATCGTAGCATTTCTATGCGCCCCTTGCCGAACTAGTTGATATTGTCTATCTTAACCGTTCTGCGGAAAGGCAGTCAGAATAATACAATTAACAGGACCGGAATCATGTTTACCGGTTAACACTAGAAACTAACGGAGGAAAAAATGACAAAGGCAGATATCGTATCCAAGATTGCATCACATGGTGATATTGATCTGAATAAAAAGGATATTGCTTCGGTGGTCGATGGATTTCTTGATGAAATAAGAGAAGCCCTTTACAAAAACGAGCATGTTGAGATCAGACGTTTCGGTACATTCAAGGTTGTAGACCGCAAGAAGCGTATAGCACGGAATCCTCACACAGGTGCAGCTGTTGAAGTTCCAAGACGTAAAGTCCCTGTATTCAAACCCTCAAGACTCGTTAAGAACAAGGTTGCCAAATAGATGCCTAATGGGAAGAAGAAAAAGCGCAAGAAGATCGCCAAACACAAGCTGAAGAAAAGGCGTCGCGCAAACAGGCATAAGAAGAAGAATAAGTAATTGAAAATAGCTGTTCTATCAGATACTCATATACCCACAAGGCTGGGGGCAATCCCCGGCCGGGTATATGAGATTTGTGCAGAATCCGACCTCATTCTGCACTCCGGAGACATGGTTGATCATTGCGTAATAATCGATCTTCAAAGATTTGCTCCAGTAAAAGCGGTCTATGGCAACATGGATCCATACAATATTACCAGCAGATATCCTGAAAGCCTGGAGCTGGAACTTGAAGGGCACAGGGTATGCATGACACATGGCACAGGAGCAAGATTCGGAATAGAGAACAGGATTCAAAAAAAGTTCAAGACCCTTAATCCGGATGTCATTATATTTGGCCATTCACACGTGTTCAATGCTGACATCCAGGATGATGTTCTGAGGTTGAATCCGGGAGCAGTCTCCGGATCTAAAGGAAATAGAACGATGGCCCTTCTTACTCTTGAAAAAGACAAGAAACCGGAAGTACAGAAGATCAGCTTCTAACTTGTTCTGCTGCGTATTACAGTTTAGGGTGCCCCCGTAGCTCAGCTGGATAGAGCGTCGGCCTCCGGAGCCGGATGCATGGGTTCGAATCCCGTCGGGGGTACCAAAGATCAGAATTTTCGAATTTTTCTAAGAATGACTCGCGTTCCGCGAGTATTTTCCACGGCATCGGGTATTGAATCTGCAAGACTGGATTAGTCTTCGATCCGAGAGAACTGAATCCTTTGAGTCTGAATGCAGAGGAGACTTCTGAGTCAGGGAGAATCGGTATAAAAGCTGATGATAAGCTGTCTGAAGGGAGTCCGGCGCAGAGTGGCTTGTCTTTCTTTGAGTTCAACCCCCCATGTTCTCTG
>JAUWSQ010000016.1 GCA_030609965.1 Candidatus Fermentibacterota bacterium | reverse complement strand
GAGCAGGAAAGCTGCCATTGAGTGCGCGGGTTTTGCGTTGCCGATTCTAGGGCACGCACTGGAAGTTCTCAGAGGTGATATCGAACATTGCGGACACGGGGACGTACCACAGTTCTTCAACTAATTTGGCGTGATATCCTTGTAGCGATATTATGTTTCGACTCAATAGTCAAATTAGTATACTATCATTCATTAACAGTAATTGATTTAATATTCCTTTTTTTGCTGAGCATGAGGAGCTGGAGGGACGTACCACATTTTTAGCTCAAGCGCGAAGCCCTTTTTCAGGGCAAAAAATGCTATTTCCTAATAGCATTCGTGAATTGTTTCAATAGATGAGTTAGTCTTATAAGTTGAAGAAATGTGGTACGTCCCCCTGAATCCCGTCCCCCTGAATCCCCTGTACTCGGATTCATGACAAGAAGCTCCTGATTTAACAAAAATGATTATAGAACTTGACAATTTGTAAAATTGAATTTATAAATTAATCACATTATCACATAAAATGAAAGGAGTGGTCATGAGCGAGGAACAGAGAGAGATCCTTCAGATGGTGTCCGATGGTAAGATAAGTGCCGATGATGGAGCAAAACTTCTGGAGGCACTAAAGACGGGTGAACAGAAGAGAAGAGAGATGGAATCACCTGCCAGAAGAGTCAGAGAGAAGAAGCGTATAATCCGCGAGAATAAAAGGATAGGTCACATAGCCGGCATAGGGGGTATGCGTGAAATAGGACGAATGGTTCGCGGCATCGTGATGGAATCCGTGTCCGGAGTTGGCGATGATTTCGATGAGCTTAACGAGGAAATGAGCGAGGATGCAGGGCTTCTCGAAGGTGCGATTGAATTGGAGAGCGGCACACAGCTTGTTCTTAAACGAAGACGGAGAGTTCACAGGGACAGTGGCGGTGATCTTACTCTGATAGGGGTAGAAGGATCTTCACTTGAAGCACTCGGTGAGGACACACCGGATATTAAAGTATATCGTGAAAATGGTACGGTCTATCTTAAATGGAATGCCGGTGATTTGACACTCAACGTACCGGCTACAGTAGATAATGTAAGGGCAAGTATCATGGGTGGAGATATCAATCTGAACGGTGTTGCAGCTGCCGTTGAGATAGCAACCAAGGGTGGCGATATCAACCTGACTGATATTTCAAAAGCTTTCAGTGCGAAGACAATGGGGGGGGACATTATTATTAAACTGACTGATAATTGGAGTGAGGATTCAGAAGCGGCAACAATGGGTGGTGACATAAACCTGTACATCCGTGAGCAGACCAGAGCGGAGATATCGGCGAAGACAATGGGGGGGGAAATTACAGTTCAGGAAGGTATAGGCGAGTTAACTGAATCTGGACATCACGGTGCCTCCAGGGTAAGTATAGACCTGTCTGAGGGAGAAGAATGCCCCGATTTGAGCATGAAGACAATGGGAGGCGATATCACGGTTGCTATGTCCTCCAAGGAACCTGCACCGGAGAATGTCGTTGAGAAGAAGAGCAGCAGAAAAAAGAAGAAATGAGAGATAATGAGTGACAGTACTATTCCTCCAAAGTGCCCAGGTTGCGGAGACCGGCTTATTGTTGTTAAACTTCAATGCAGTTCCTGCGGTACAGAAGTAAACGGTGAGTTCGATGTATGCCCGGTTTGTACTCTCGTGGGAAAGAACAGGGAGCTCTTCGATCTGTTCATGGAATCGAGGGGAAATCTGAAGGAAGTACAGAGAAAACTGGGCATATCGTATCCAACCGTCCGGCAGAGAATTGATAACATGTTCAGCGAACTGAAGGGTGAGAAACCTCCAGTCGATCCTGCTGAAATCCTGAAGAGGCTCAGCGATGGAGAAATAGATGTGGAGACTGCATCGAAACTTATCGCTGGTGAATGAACCAGTTCAGCTCTTCAGGACCTGACTTAATTGACATTACCAGAGTCTATACTTTCGCAGAACAGTCACAAAAACTGACAAATCCATACAATATTACTATATTATTGTAACGATGGAAATATTTGAGATCTGCTGACTGAGTTGAACCGTAATATCCACTCGAAAGGAATTGACACTGATATGAGAATAGCTTCCCTGTTTGCACTAACACTGCTTGCCACCATGGCTATAGCAGGAATGGATACTGTTGCTGAGATCTCCGAGAAGGTGACCTCCGCTTTTGATCAGGAAACCGGTACATTTGCCCAGGGTGCGTATGAGACACTTCTGGAAGCTCATGGCATGATAGGAGTTGCTCTGGAAGGTGATATTACCGATGAAAATGAACTGAAAACACTTGGTTCTATGAGCTGCATGGTTATGTACAACCTCGCCTGCCTTGAAGCTCTCGGCGGAAATGTTGACGAGGCTTTCACCTGGCTCGAAGGATCAGTTGATACCGGATACGGTGATCCTGACTGGATGCTTGAGGATGGGGATTTTACAAGTCTCAGGGAGGATGCCAGATTCGGGGAGCTCGTAGAAGCCGCTGCTGAAAATGCTGAAGCAGATTGCAGCGGACCCTGCTCCACAGGAGGTCCATGTTGCGGAAGCGGTGAATGCGAGTAAGGAGAACACTCCAGCCGGTCAGCCAAGAATCCTTATAGAAAGTATCACATGTACCGGCGGATTACGGATGAAATAAATTCGATAGAATGAGCAGGTGGACAGCGCGTCCATCTGCTCCTTTGATTGAAGCTGAAAGCGAGTACCTTCCAGCTCCATGAAAAAACCTGTTCCGGTAGGATATTCCTTAGTCCATGTTCGAATCTCACCCTCCAGAGTGCTGATTGATCTGCTATATAAATCCCGGCTTCGCACTTTACTCAGATAGACAAAGAAAATAAATATCAGCAGGAAAACCATACCTGTACCGGCAAAGTAGGGCATTGCCTGCCTGAATCCGGGAGATCCAGGATCTGTTACTGACAGTAATACCCCGAACATGATGACAATTGTAAGACCTATCGCAAGAGAGGCAGCTCTTGTTCCGCAGCCACGGCTGGTATTGTAGTTATGAAGAATATCTTCCTGATTCTTTGTAAGGAGGTCGTTCTCGTTCGCTTGCAGATCCTTTATTGAGAATGCGAATGCATTACTTATACTTTCATCCGACAAATATTCCTCCGACCGTGTGAAGCAGGAATTTATTGAAATGCAATTATAAGATCATTCAGAGAGAACCACCGGAACTGGTTCGACAAGAAGGACAGGTACGGTCTCACTGCTGAAATCCGCAACATTCACTTCATAACAGAATGTATCTTCAGCAAGTAATTCGCATCCATCGAATTCCACAAACCACATTTGTGGGCCATCTGTATGTGGACGCTCAAAAACGGTGCGCCCCTCACCCAGAGGACCGTTCCAGAGTAGCGGCTGGCATAGCGAGAACTGTAATGGCTCAAACAGCGTGATATACGTCCACCCGTGAACAAGATATTCCACCTGGATCACGATCTCTTCTTCACCGCTACAGGGAATCGCCCACATATCCACATAGAATCGGCGGGTTTCCGGTACCGCGCTCAGGAAATCATCCTCCGATTCGAAGCGTGATCTGTATTCTTCGACAGGGAGCAATCCGTGACTGGAAACTGTTCCGTTTTCGCTATTGTACCTGTTCATGTGAAAGACAGAATCGGTCTGATATTCACCAAGCATGGCCAGGGGTTCCATCTCAACTCCGTTGATCCGGAAGGATTCCAGTTCCCTTGTCAGCTCGGGAGTTACTCCCAGATCGAGACATATGAGAATATCGCATCCGGAAACAGGAGGGATGAGAACAAGCCTTTCACTGACTGCGTAATCCCAGTCAACATAGTCGGACATGGTTTCATTCTCTACTGCTACGGGCATGATTGTCGCATACCATGATTCAAGCACAGCAAGGTCTTCGAATGATTCTCCGCAGGCCTGACCGCTATCGTCCACTCTGTATACCGGGCAGAGCCAGGAAGCGTACGAAGAACCTGCCAGAGACATGATTACTAAAACAACTCGAAATAGCATTTGCGCCTCCTCAGACAATCTGGAAATTGCGGGATTTAACCACCGGACATCAGGTGGATTATGTCTACGGTTGCTTCATCCGGAATTACCGTGGAATTGTACTCATCCCTTGGAATGAGTATTCCGTTGATTCGTGATATAAGAAGTGGGAAGATGTAATTCTTCTCCTTTATGACATCACTTATGGTTATGCCCCGGAACCATTCTGACTGTTGGCCGTTAACATTAATCATACATTCTGCGGCGGGGACGAATTGTCCCCGCCCGCATATATCAACCTCCGTGTTTTTGCACGAGTTCCATTACATCCGGGAAATCGATGCCAAGTTCCTGGAGCTTTTCGATCGTCGGAACACCCTCGTTCGTCCAGCCCCTGCGCTTGTAGACAGCGTCCAGCAGATGCTCGTATTGCTTCTCCCGATATTCACGCATGGCCGCGACCTTCTCTTCGGATGACATTCCGGAGGGATCGATCCCGACTTCTTCACTCAGCTGAGTATCGTATCGTTCCTGGCGGGATTCGTACTCCGTAACAGTAACAGGTCCTGCAGATCTGTAGGGTATTGCATCGTGCTCTCTTTTACCGAAGCCCATCTTCAGGTTGAATACCCGCTGGAAGTTGTAAACCTTCTCGGACATTATTATCAGGCTGCTCATGGTTTGAGGTTTTCCTGTTACTCCTTCAAAGAACTCGCAGTACCCCTGAACATGTCCCGGAACCTTTGCAGGTTCATCTGTTTCTGCGTTATCCGCCGGCTCGACATCATTCCAGGGAAGCTTGCAGAGCCCGCACAGGCCGAACCATGTTCTCCACATGGGGAAGTAATGAAGGGCTTCAGCTTTGTCTTCAAAGGTCGGTATCTGCTTGTTTACCATGTCCATGAATATGAGCCAGGCTTCGTCATGCTGGGCACCTTTGAGGGCAATACCATAACCGCCCTGCTGAGCAAGGGATTCCTTGGTCACGTATTCGGAGTATTCCATTCCCTTGGCTTCCATACCGATATCGAACACGAATCCCGGATCGGCTCCGAAATTCTCTACGAAGTACTTCTTCATGTAGCGGATACCCTTACCGGCGATGAGTCCGAAACCCTCTCCGCGACCGATCTGATGCAGAAGCTCAAGGGCCGCATCCTTAGCGCCGAAGGGGATTTCAAGCCCTCCGGTTTTTTTCTTATCGAGAACACCGGCTTCGTAACACTCCATGACAAAGGATAATCCTGTTGCGAAGGAGATCGTATCGAGTCCGTAAGTGTCACAGTAGAAATTGTATTCGATGACGAAACGAGGATCGAATATGCCCATATTGGATGAACCGCCAAGGGTTTCGTACTCGGGACCGTCAACAAGGACTATTTCTCCCTTATAGGGTCCGGTTTTCAGCTCGAAATCCTCGACAGCCTTTGCGCAGGCCATGGTACATCCGAGCCAGCATCCATCCGGTTTACCCTTTGTGAAGAATGTTCTGAGGACATTGGAGCTGATCTTCGGGGTTTCTGCATGTTTTCCATAACGGTAGTTCATGACGGGCAGGAGATCGTAGGCATCCATTATCTCGACCAGGTGGGCGGTTCCCACTCCACGCATGTCGCACTGTTCCTCGTCGAACTTTATCATCTCCTCGGTTATTCTCATGCCTGCGCGGCGAACCATACCTGCGTCATGGGGCTGGTTAGGGTCGTCGACCATGGTAATTGCCCCGGTGGGGCATATTTCAGCGCAGGCACCGCATCCGATACAGTGGGGCTGGTCGGAATCGTAAGGCATTCGAACCGCCCTTATCGCGCCCCTGTTCGTGAAGTTAATGATATTCTCCCAGATACCCTGTTCGCAGATTCTCATGCAGAGGCCGCATAGAATGCAGGCGTTGGGGTTCAGGTCGACGGCAGGGTGCTGATAGCGGGGTTTTTCAATCCGGGCATACTTCGCAAGATCCTTGATAACCTGTACATTGGGCCATCTGGAAAGCATCATCTCCAGTGTGATTGTCCTGTTTATGAGTACCTTATCCGAAGAGGTAAACACTTTGATGGGTTTCCGGACGGGATAATTACACGAAGTGACCAGTTTTGTTTTTCTACCGTCATCCACTTCCACAATACAGAGCCTGCATGCCGCATAAGGTTCTACAAGTTCACTGTTGCAGAGTGCCGGAATGTATATGTTATTTTCCCTTGCGGCTTCCAGAATGGTTGAATCTTTCTTAACCGAGATCGATCTGCCGTCAATATTGATTGTTATCATTTCTATATCAGCCATTATAGCACCTCCACCGCATTGAAGTTACATACTTCCCTGCAGACTCCGCAATGAATACACTTCTCCTGATCTATCATATGCTGTTCCTTAAGGCTGCCAGTTATCGCGTCTACAGGGCAGTTTCTGGCACAGATTGTACAGCCGGTACAGTTAGAGGCGATTATTTTATACTCGATCAGTGCTTTGCACTTCCGTGCCGTGCACTTGCCATCCCGGATATGATCTTTGTATTCATCCCGGAAGAACCTGATCGTGCTGAGAACCGGATTAGCAGCGGTCTGACCCAGCGCACACAGGCTGGTTTCGCACATGTTCTGTCCATACTCCTCGAGAAGTTCGATATCACCCTGGCGGCCATCTCCGCTTGTTATTCGCTCAAGAATGGTACCAAGAGCAACGAGCCCTTCCCTGCAGGGAGTGCACTTGCCGCAGGATTCGTCTTTGAGGAAATCAACAAAGTACTTCGCCACCTGGATCATGCATGTGGAGTCATCCATGACAACCATTCCGCCTGAGCCCATCATTGAGCCGACTTCCGTGAGAGTATCGAAATCCACAGGGAGGTCAAGTTTATCCGCTGGAAGGACTCCTCCGGAAGGGCCTCCCGTCTGTACTGCCTTGAATTCCCCCCCATCTGGAATACCTCCACCGATATCGTAAATGATCTCTCGGAGAGTTATTCCCATGGGGACTTCAACAAGACCTATGTTGTTTACGTCACCAACAAGAGAGAAAACCTTGGTTCCGGATGATCCATTCCAGGGATTATCAGAGACATCACCTGTTCCGATGGATGCGAACCATTGGGCTCCCTTTTCCATTATCAGTGGAATGTTAGCCCAGGTCTCAACGTTATTCAGAACAGTCGGCTTATCCTTGTAGCCCCTCTCTACAGAGCGGACGTATTTTGCTCTTGGTTCTCCCGGATTACCGGCCATTGAAGCCATCAGAGCTGAGGATTCACCGCACACGAAAGCTCCTGCTCCCCTGTGTACTACGATGTCGAAATCAAATCCTGTATTGAAAATGTTCTTTCCGAGCAGACCGTGTTCACGTGCCTGATCGATAGCAATGATCAGCCGTTTCATGGCAAGGGGGTATTCCTTACGGATGTAGATGTATCCCCTGCTCGCACCTACTGCATAGGCGCCTGTTAGCATTCCCTCTATCACACAGTGGGGGTCTGCCTCTATTATGCTTCTGTCCATGAAAGCGCCCGGGTCTCCCTCATCGGCGTTGCATATTACAGATGGTGAGTATCCGGTTTTCTGGGCGGCTTCAACACACGATTGCCATTTCACACCAGTCGGGAAACCACCGCCTCCCCGGCCTCTGATGCCGGAACGGATTATTTCAGTGACAACTTCATCCGGTTTCATTGTTGCGAGTACTCTGTGCAGAGCCTGATATCCATCAAGTCTGAAGTAATCTTCGATCTTCTCTGGATTGATCATTCCCTTGTGCCGCAGAGCAAGAAGCTTCTGCTTTCCGAAGAACGGGATATTCTCCATCCTCGGAACAGCTGCTCCATTATGATGATAGAGAAGCCTTTCCACAGGTTCTCCACCCAGCAGATGTTTCTCTATAATTTCCGGGATATCACTGCTGGTAAGCTTCTCGTAGAATATTCCCTCAGGCTGAATTACCATAATCGGACCCTGGGCGCAGAATCCGTTGCATCCGGTCGGTACAACCAGATACTTTTCCGACAGGTTCCGATTCTCAAGCTCCTCATTCAGGGCTGTGACGAGATTGAAGGATTTGTTTGCAACACACGCTGTGCCTGTGCATATCATGAGTGCTGCATTGTAGCTTTCGTACTCTCTGAGGGCCTTCTGCTGCATCTGTTTCAACTGATCAATAGTCATTTCAGGCCCTCCTTAACTGAATCTTTTTATGATGCTGGGTACTTCATTGGATTTAACTCCTCCGATAACCTCATCACCAATTGTAACAACGGGAGCAAGCCCGCATGCGCCGACACATCTGACTTCGGTAAGGGTGAATTTACCGTCTGGTGTCGTTTCACCTCTTGAAATACCAAGTGCCCTTTCGAGGGCTGCAAGTACATCCGCTGCTCCTTTTACGTAGCATGCTGTTCCCATGCAGACCTGTATTTCCGTTTCACCCCTTTGCTCAAGGCTGAAAGCATTGTAAAAGGTGGCGATATGAAACAGCTTACCTCTTGGTTTTTCGGTTCGGTCGGCAATTCTTTCAAGGGCTACCTTCGGGATATATCTGAATTCGTCCTGAACATCCTGCATCATCTCGATAACAAAATCGGGATCGGTGTTCCATTTCTCAATAATAGCGTCCACTATTTTCAGATCAACCATTGGATACCTCCCCCCGGGATGAATCCTGCTGGGAAATCGTCCATACGGGTCTTGTCTGGGGAGCTTTGACAACAAGAGCTTTCAGCCCCTTGTTCCTGAAGACTGTGCCTGTTCCACCCCTTCCGGCCTGTTTCAGTCTCATGGCTCTTCTTCTCCAGTCCCACCAGGAGAAATTCAGGCATCCGATCCATGCATGTTCAGCACCGGTGCCGGCTGAAACTGTGGAAATGTGCCGCTTATCATCATCGTTATCGGAGTACATCTCGGCCAGCTCCTCCGCAGCCAGATGGGAATTCACAGAAAGAAGCGGGGATTCAATCACCTGGATTCTCCCGTTTATACCGTCAATGAAGATGATCAGGTCAACTTCAGATTTTCCGGTGAGAACGAGGCAGTCGAAACCGGAGAACTTAAGTAAAGGACCGAAATGCCCTCCTACATTGGAGTCCACTACGGATCCCGTTGTAGGGGATATGGTTGTTACAATCGACTTGCCGGAACCTGAGAAAGAAGTCGTTCCTCCGAGTGGTCCTGCAGCTATGCATATAGCGTTTTCAGGACTGTCCCATTTCGTTTCGGAGGTTACTTCCTGCCAGAGCATCCAGAGGTCGAATCCTTTTCCTCCGGTGAAAACATCTTTCATTTTCTCCGTTACCGGTACGATACTGAAGGAAGGTTTTGAGATATCAATTCTGAGTATTTCCCCGGTGTACCCTTTAATTGAGGGCCTTGGGTTGTACTCGAACGAACCGAGAACCTTCTGTTTCTCAAGAATTTCACCGGGATTGTGTGTGTTTGCCATAGAAAACTCCCTGCGATTGGGCCTGCAATTTAAGAGAATCTGTTCACAGTGATAAAGACCACGAAAATATACGCAAGAAAGCTACAAACTGCAGGTGCCGGAAACAACCCTCAACCCACATCCATCACAAGCACTTTGCTGCACCGATGCATAAAGCGCGTCTACTGCGTTATGCTCAAGCATCCGTCCTCGACGTACTGTCAAAGTACGCCTCCGGAGTCTGCTTTCGCAAGCCTTGTATCCACAACCATCTGCAACGATTCGATATAAGCGATTGTGATGGATGCGAGTTAAAAAGAACTCTGGCACTTCAGAGAATGATTGTTTAGAATTAAATATGACTGAAGTAGAAATAAACCCTTTTCGAGACAATCCGCCCGCTCTCACGGTACTTCTGAGCACCTCATCAGTAGGTATAACCGGAGCCGGAGGCATAGGATCGAATGTTGCCGCTTCACTGGTTCGTGCCGGGATAGGCAAACTTGTGATTGCCGATTTCGATTCTGTTGAGCTGACCAACCTCAACAGACAATTTTATTTCAGAGATCAGATAGGATACCCAAAGGTTGAAGCTCTGAAATATAATCTGGAACTCATAAACCCGGATGCCGAAATTGAAATTCATACAAGGCTTATCGATTCTGAAAATGCCTGTTCCATCTTTGCTGACTGTGATGCACTTGTTGAAGCGGTGGACAGGGAAGAGACCAAGATCATGCTCCTTGAATCCTGGCTTCGCGGATTGCCCCGCAAACAAGTATTCTCCTGCTCGGGAATTGCGGGTTTCGGAAGGACCGATTCAATCAGGGTAGACAGGCGGCAATATCTGACGATCGTGGGAGATCAGGAAAGCGATCTTTCCCAGGGCACGCTTTCAGCAAGGGTTGCCATCGTGGCCGCCATGATGGCCAACGAAATCATCGAATACTTGTTCCACTTGAAGTAATCACTCATGATCATTACATATCAGTACGTTTTGCCGCCAGGAGAGTGAAATCATCTGAAAACCCTGGAGATCCCTGGTATTCCTCAACTTCGCGTTCGATTTTCCGCAGTAATTCTTCAGGATTCAGCTCTGTATTTTCTGATAATATGGAAATAAGTCTTTCTTCACCGAACTCCTCATCTGCTGCGTTCATGGCTTCACTTACTCCATCGGTATACATGAGAAGTGTGTCTCCTATCTTAAAATCGGTAATACCTTCTGTGTATTCGGCATTCCGCACTACTCCGAATAGAAGACCACCTTCACTCAGTCTTTCAATACTGCCGTCACCTTTTCTCAATAGAGGCGGGTTATGACCTGCGTTGATGTAGCTGATGCTGCCGGAGGCTGGGTCGATGGATGCCATGAAGAATGTGATGAATAGTTCGGGTGGTGTATTGTCGTATATAAGTGTGTTTATCTTTTCGGCTGATTCTGCAAGAGGTACTTCCATTTCCCGGGTTGTTCTAAGGGATGCCTGAAGATTGGCCATAAGAAGGGCCGCTCCTACTCCCTTACCTGCTACATCTCCTACAGCCAGTATTACTCTTCCGTCCGAAAGGGTCATGATATCGTAGTAATCACCTGCAACATCAAGACAGAAGCGGATAAGAGCATCAATCTCAAGTCCTTTAACATATGGGATATTCTCCGGCAGAAGTCCCTTCTGGATATCCCTGGCCACACGCATCTGTTCATCGAGTTTCTGTTTTTCGATTCTCTCCCTGAGGAGCTGGATGTTTTCCGCAACCAGGGCTATCTGTGCTGAGAAGTGACCGAGTAATTCAAGTTCTTCCGCAGTGAAGTCCTCACCATTTGTTTTACAGCTGATTACAAGGAATCCTACGAGCCCCGATTTGACGGTAAGGGGAAGAATAACAGCGCATTTACGCTTTAAGAACCATTCCCTCTGTTCTTCAGTCAGTGATATCTTTCCGCTTTCTACGGCTTCATCAAGGAGAATGGAATTCTCCCGGTTTAAAAGGCTCTCGATTAACTTGTCAGATAAACTGAAGGGTGTCGGTTCATTATTTTCAGCTATGAATTCGCCGCCTTCGTTGATCCTGAGTACAGGATAGATTTTTTCAGCGGAAAGACCTGCAGCAAGCTTATCCTGCAGATTCTTCCAGAAGGAGCTCTCATCGGTCCGCACCATGCTTGATGCGAGGAAATCCTTAAGAAGATGGCGAAGTCTGCCCCGCTCCGGATAAAAATATTGTTCAACCTTTGCCCTCAATCTGCGCTGAGTCGGCATGAAAACCAGAGCAAGACCAAGACCGAGAACAAGCGTAGGTGTCTGGCTTCTGATACCTACTGCCTCTAGAACGAACTCTCCGAAAAGGAAAAGCAGGCCGAAGAAGACTATGAGAAGAACAAAATTGACCACGATAAATCGAGTACCTCTTTTGATCCGTCCCTCTACTGCCAGCAGCTTGTACTTCCGGAATGCATAGATGAAGGAAACCGGTATTGGAAGGAGAAAGAGGAATATAATGTTGTATGTAAGCATTAAAGTCTGAACCGGCAGTAGAAGATTCGGGCCATCGAATATATACGTGAACCAGTTGAACAATATGAAAACTGTGATACCGGCAACGGAGCCAAGGAGAACAAGTCTTGTCTGCCTTTTCTCGATGAAACTCTCGGATCGACGGTAATTCCTGATCAGCAGAATGAAGCCTATTGTAAGATAGAGTGTGGTGTAGATGGTAATCGGCAGTGCCGTAAAGGAAAGTAGAGTAAATATCAGGAGACAGCTGAGAACCAGAAAAGGAAGAAAAATGGCTATGTTGAATGGAATCCTGAATTGATCATAGACTGTATTCATTTTTGGAAAAAGGAGATGAAGTTTGAGCCAGAAACAGGGTGCTGACATTCCAAGAATTCCAAAGCCTATGATAAGCCATGTAGGTGGCTGGAAAGCAGCGTATGGATCGGAGATTATATCGCTGGAAAGAGCCAGCTGTACTGCAAGCGTGAAGCAGAAAAGCGTAAGTGTTCTTACTGCTGATGAAGTGGATTTCTTAGAGAATCCCCATATTCCGGCTAGAATCAAACCCAGGACTATTAAGGTCCTGAGGATGAACATCAGCCATATCTGGAATTTAAGAGGGCCGGGAATAGTCCTCGTTACAATTTCCGTGGTATACATGATATTATCGTGCATGAATATGATCTCGATGGTTTCACCTGCAGGTGTATCAGTAGAGAATGTATTGAAGTAGTTTTCTTCCGTTGCCGGACGACCCTCCAGTGCAACCAGCAGATCTCCCTGCTCCGGGTACGGGGGATGTGGAAAATCATCCGGATCAATTTCCATAAAAGGTGCATAGGAAGTTATTGTAGCAGGTCTTATGTAGCTCCACATATCACCGATATGAGTGATCTTGTATATCTTGGTGTACTCACGCGCAATATGAAGCGCACAGAACCCCGCAGCAAGAACCATGATGATGACAGTGAGTGCAGGAATGAACCGCTTGATCAATTTTTCCCCCAGGTTCAGTGACGGATAATGACATCACCTGAAACGGTTGATATATAAATTCTGAATTCTCCATTTCCGAATTCAGTTGAACTGCCCATCAAATCATGATGAATCTCAGCACCGGGAACATCAATATTACCGCTCATGGTTGATACTGATATGCTGGCGGAACTGTCAACGACCAGATCGATCAGTCCGCTGACCGTGGATATCTCTATATCGTGCTCGATATCATCAATGATTCCCGTCAGTGTACCTTGCACTATGTTAACTACAGAAAGCCCCGGGACATGGATAAGGTTTATATCACCTGTGACAACGTTAACGGTAAGATCTCCAGCAAACCCATCAAGCACCGCTGATCCGTTTATTATTTCTACAAGCGAAGTGCCCATACCGTTGTTCAATGATATGCAGCCTTTGAAAGTCCTCATTACCAGGTTCAGGTTGATGGATTCGGGAAGTTTGACATGGAAATGCACTTCATTGCCATCCCAGTCATCAGAATAGGTGACTTCACAGAATAAGCCATTGATGTAATCACATTGTACATCGATGGATTCAATATCATCAATGTGATCAGCATCGATTGTGTATTCTATCAGCACCTGATCCGAACTCCATTCTTCGATTGTTATATTCCCGTTGATGTTGGAGATAACTACATTCGAACCGGTATCCAGAACAGCTGAAAATGAATTCTCTCCGGTAACAATATCTCCAGCATAAACTGCACCGGCAGCAATGATGGAAATTGCAGATACTACAGTGTATAGCTTTACCATGACAGCTCCTCCGCAAGTGTATGAATGTTCCCGTCTGAAACATACGCTCATTTGTGATTCTGTCAATAAATGAATCAATTATATATGAGTGTGATATATAAATGTGAATTGTAGAAAATGAAGTGAAAATCCTTTGAGTGAGTTCAGTGTGGTTGTGATGATCAGACATAACGGATATATTACAGCTTATCAGTTCGGTATATCAACCAGACTATTATTCAAAAAGAAGAGGGACGATAATGATGAGATACATCTTCAGCGGATTTCTATTGATTGCGGTTCTTTTTGCTGCATGTGGCGGACAGTCAGATCCATCGGCTGAATCTGCACCAGCGGAATCCACAGAGATTGCAGAGGATGCCGGCAACGAATCTGTTCCCCCGCGCGCTAGTGCCATCAGATTGAGGGTCGCCACAACTACGAGCCTGTACGATACAGGTCTGTGGAGCTACCTTGAACCGATGTTTGAAGAGGAATACGGCGTTGAGCTCGATGTACTCTACGCGGGAACCGGCAAGGCTCTTGAATGGGGACGGAGAGGGGATGTTGACGTTATTACCGTTCATTCCAGAACCAGGGAAGAGCAGTTCGTTGAGGATGGATACGGTCTTGAGCGTGTTCCGTTCGCGTACAACTATTTTCTTATTGTGGGGTCACCCGATGATCCTGCGGGCCTTGCAGGAATGACACCTGATGAGGCTTTCGGGGCACTGATGAGCAGAGGTGAAGCAGTATTTGTTTCCAGGGGTGACGATTCCGGTACCCACGGCAAAGAAAAAGCTATCTGGGCTGCTGCCGGATACGATTACGAGGATGTTCGAACATCAGGTGACTGGTACGTAGAGGGCGGCAGCGGAATGGGACCTACGCTTGTCATGGCGGACGAAATGAATGCATACACCCTCTCGGACATGGGAACCTTCATCGCTTACCAGAGTGATCTGAACCTTGAACCTGTAGTGGACCAGGGTGATGTGCTTCTGAACGTCTATTCAGTGCTCGAGGTAACTTCGTCAGGTAACCCCGAAATGGCGGCAAATCTCGTTGAATTTCTTACTTCGGATACCGTGCAGGAGCTTATCGGAAACTACGGTGTTGACGAGTACGGTATACAGCTGTTCACTCCCTGCGCCGGACTGGACATGTAAGGCAGCCCATGTCACAGTTGCTGCAAGCTGTTCGTATCGCACTTGATATGATCATCTCAGGAGACCCTGTAGTTTACTCTATCGCGCTGCGAACCCTGATGATATCGATCAGTGCCACGGTTCTGGCATCAGTCATCTTTATCCCTGTCGCCTGTCTTCTGCACTTCAATAGTTTCAGAGGGAAAGCATTTCTCCTGAGTATTGTTCAGACACTTTACAGCGTGCCAACTGTACTGGTGGGCATGCTTGTTTTTCTGTTCATCTCCAGAGCCGGCCCTCTTGGAAGCCTTGGAATGCTGTTTTCACCAGGGGCGATTGTACTTGGCGAAGTTCTCCTGATAGCTCCAATTATTACCGGATTGACCATATCTGCTCTCTCGGGTATGGGAAGAAATATCTCAGATACTGCCATATCACTCGGAGCAGGACGGCTGCAGATGGTTCTCAAAGTCCTGTCCGAATCCAGATATATGGTTTTTACTGCGGTTCTCATGGGATTCGGAAGAGCTGTATCGGAGATAGGAGTGGCAATCATAGTAGGCGGTAATATATCCGGTTATACGCGAACCCTCACAACTGCAATTGCGCTTGGGGTTGGAAAGGGAGAGACAGCAGCTTCAATTGCTCTTGGAATCATCCTTCTGATCCTTGCAATGATCGTGAGCCTTACTGTAAATACTCTTCAGCATAGCAGGAAGTGATGATACTTGAACTTGAAAACATCGTTCAGAGGAAGAACGGACATCAGATCCTCAGTGATGTGGATCTGTCAGTTCCCAGGGGCGCGTTCTTTGTTCTTATGGGTCCGACAGGTTGCGGGAAAACTACTCTTCTGCGGATAGCAGGTCTTCTTGATAAACCATTTTCCGGCCGGGTGATGTACTCCGCCCAACCGATCCCCAGCCGCGGGAAAGAGAGACTGGAAGTGCGCCGGAGAATGGTCACAGTTTTTCAGAGACCGGTTCTATTCAGAGGGAGCGTACTTTCAAATGTCGAATGGGGACTGCGGATTAGAGGAGTTTCCAGTGATAAGATTGGCAGAAGTGTTTCACGGGTGCTTGAAATGGTGGGTCTGGAAGGATATGCGGATCGTGATTCCGCCACTCTTTCCGGTGGTGAGTTTCAGCGGGTCGCGCTCGCACGAGCTCTCGTGATCGAACCTGAAGTTCTGATACTTGATGAACCAACAACATCACTCGATCCGAACCTGAGGCTCAGCCTGCTCCGCAGACTGAAAGACCTTCATTTGAAAACAGGCATCACGTTCATCATGGCTACCCATGATTTCGCCGATGCTCTGTCTCTGGGTACGCATGGAGTTGTCATGAGGAACGGCAGGATAGAGCAGACGGGAACGATTGACGAAATTTTTTACAGTCCATCAACTCCCTTTATGGCGTCATTTGTTGGAATGAAGAATGTCTTTCCTGCGGAATTCGGTGAAGATGGAGCTGTAGTTGAAGAACTTCTTGTCAGGCATACATCTGATAAAAAAGGACATGGATTTCTTGCAATCCCCCCCGAGTCAATAGTTGTTTCCAGGGAAACTACAGTTACCAGCGAGCGGAATCATTATGCAGGAACGATAGTATCTGTTGAACGCACAGGCTCTATTTTCAGTATATCTGTAAATTGCGGAAATGTATTAATAGTTTCATCCGTTACCAGAAGTGCTCTATCCGAACTTAATCTGACTGAAGATCAGGATGTGTGTATTTCTTTCAAGGCAAGTTCTGTTCATGTTTTCTGAGAAGGGGATTTCATGAAGTGTATAAAAATCAGCGGGACAGATGATCTGATAGAAAGATTCATATCAATGTTTTGTAAATCTATGCAGAACAAGATTGTATGCGTTCTGTCAGATAGTGAAGAGGGCGGCTGCGAAGTATCATTCCCCGGATCGATATCACTTTTGAGGATAATGCAATCCATGCCTCCGGACATTATTTTCCTGCGCTCTGACAAGGAGATTGCTGCTCCCGCTGTATACTGCGGCAGCGAAAAGATCGTTGATGATCCTCTGCATCTTGCCCGGTACGATGGAAAGGAATTATCTGTCTCTCCGGGAGATATCTTCGCGAAAACGTTCAATCTGCTGCCGCAGAAAACTGCTGACGAATGCGGAAGATGCGGTCTGGATTGCAGACGGCTTGCAGAGGCTATACTGAGTGGAGAAAAGAGGGAGGAGGACTGCTTTTTCGCCCCCGGTTCTGTTGAAGTGAAACTGGGAGGCAGGCCTGTTGAACTGGGCAGTTTTCCGGCAGGTATGATCGAAGGGGCTGTCAGGGGCCTTGTATCTTCCCTTAAAGGGTATAACGAAACAGAAGATATTTCTGTAAGGATAAAGCCGTATACTCAATGAGAAAACAGCAGGCGGATTCCGCCTGCTGTTTCTACAGACTACTGAAGGTTAGTGGCAGCCGCCACAGCGATGAACCTCTTCTTCGTCTTCTTTTGAAGAACAGTCATGACACGTGCAATCTGCTCCGGTACAGTCTTCAAAATCAGAATCGGATTCTTCGCATCCTGTACAATCATCGCATGCGGAATCACAATCGCAGGAGTTGCAGCTGTCGCAATCTTCCGTGCAGCCATCAACTGTGCCGCCGCAGCAGCATTCTCCGTCTACGGTTTCGCAGTTGTCGCAATCAGGGGCAGAAGTATCCTCCTGAGCTTGAGATAAGGCAAAGGTGCCAGCTACAGTAATGCTTAGTACAAGAAGTATGAGCCGCTTCATTACTCTTCCTTTTCGTTCGAGTTGCAGCAATGATGATCGTCCGGACCATGACATTCATGTATCTGCTCCGGGGTACAGTCTTCCGGTCTGCTCTTCAGGTTTTCCGGTTTCCGGCACTCTTTTTCGCATCCGCACATGGTCTATCTCCTTTCGAATTACATTTATTGTCAGGATCAGCAGGATCTTGTCTGATAGAAAGCTGAGCCAGCAGCTTCAAGGAAGCATCGAATTTTTCTCTGTCCAGACAGTAATGTGTGTAGTATCCGCACCTGTGGGAAGTAACGAAACCTTTCAGATGGAGAATTTTGAGGTGTTGGGATACCGCGCTCTGGGAAACATCCAGGTGGCAGGCAAGGGCATTAACGCACAGCGATTCGTAATCCCTTAAAAGGGTAATGATCCTGAGCCTGCTTTCAACGCCCAGTATGCCCATTAGTTCAGAGAGTTCCTTAAGAGTACAATCCTCAGTTTCCATGAGTCTCCATTTCAGTATTTAAGTATATACTAATATAGAATACGGATGTAAAGGAGAATTGGATAGAATGGGCTAGGGTCTGATAACAACCTCTTCAGCCAGGTTCATGTCTTTTATGACTTTAAATGTATCCTCAAGATAACCCTTAGGATAGGTGGGCATATCCCTGAATTCAGCTGAGAGTGTCTTATGAGAATGAAAATTCTGGAGAACGTACCGTTTAACCTTTCCAACCTTCGCAAGAAGCTCGATGATATCATCACGGTCAACAATACCTGGAACCATTGTAGTCCTGAATTCGTAATCAGGCAGGGACATGATGATGTCAATGGATTCCCGGATATCCGAGAAAACCGCCTGTCCCCCTGTAGCCTTCATATATTTTGAGGGAGAGCTTTTCAGATCCATTGCGACGTAATCCATGTGATGGAGCAGTTCTTTCAGTCTGCGAGGGCAGGTTCCGTTGGTATCCACCTTTACGGATAAGTTTGTTCTGGATTTAATGCTCTGGACAAGATCAACGATACTATCGTAAAGAAGAGGTTCTCCACCCGTTATGGATACGGCTTCAATGAAGCCATCCCGCTCCAGGAGTTCTTTGATGACTTCCTCATGTGTAAGCCTGAATTCGCAATCCAGCATATCGGGCCTGACAAGCTCAGGATTATGGCAATAGGGACATCGCAGATTGCAGCCGGATATAAATATTATGGATGATATCTTATCTGGGTATTCGATCAGGCTTGTGCCCGTGAGGGATCGGATCAACTATCAGTCTTTTCTTCAGCTGTTTTCAGTGAAATGTACTCCCGTTGAGAGAATTCCTCTCTTTTTCCCTTGTTCCAGCTCTGAACCGGCCTGTAGTATCCGACTATCCTTGAATAGACTTCAGTTTTAACAGCTTTTATACGATTATCTTCTTTGATCTCAGACATTCGTCGAAACCTTTCCTATGTTGAGAAAGAGACTTCCCTGAGCCCCCAAATCGATATCATCAACTTTAATGTAGCTGCCTTCGGGCAGCTGATCATAATCGCCTGCGTCTACAACCTCACCGAATTCCGCGAGTTCCGCAGCGGTGTGCGGGTAGGGACAGAGGAATTGTTCTCCGGCAATATAACCGTGAACGGGACAGACCGAGAAAGTGGGAGTAAAACTGAAGTACGGCAGATGGAATCGTGAAACAATGGATTTCGCGAGTTTTCTAACCATTTTCCAATCGGTAATTGCTTCACCTATGAACACGTGAACGACAGTTCCGCCGGTGAACATTGTCTGAAGCGGGTCTTGATGATCAAGCAATCCGAAAATATCCTTCCGCTCCGTAACCGGCAGGTGGACTGAATTGGTGTAGTACGGATCGGAGCTGCCCATGCAGTATGTATCCGGGAATTCATCTTTATCCTTTTTGGCAAGGCTGTAGGAAGCGCCTTCCGCTGGAGAAGCTTCAAGATTGAAGAGATTTCCAGTTTCCTCCTGATATTCCGCCAGCTTTTTCCTCATGAATTCCAGAACTCTGATGGACCATCTGCGTCCTTCCTCGGTGGCAATACTCTCTCCGAGGAAATTCATGCAGCATTCGTTCATCCCAAGAAGCCCTATGGTCGAGAAGTGATTGCTCCAGTATTGCCCAAGATCAGCTTTTATCGTTCTGAGATAGTGGCTTGTATAAGGGTAGAGACCCTGTTCCGTAAGCTTCTCGATCAGGTCACGTTTCAGTTCAAGGGATTCCCTTGCTGCTTCCATTACTGCCGCGAGACGTTCGAAGAATTCATCATCATCTACGGATGTGTATCCAATTCTCGGAAGATTGATGGTAACTACACCAATTGATCCTGTAAGGGGGTTCGAACCGAAAAGACCGCCGCCTCTGCTTCGGAGCTCCCGGTTATCAAGCCTGAGCCTGCAGCACATGCTTCTTGTATCGTCGGGATTCATATCGGAATTGACAAAATTACTGAAATAGGGCACACCGTACTTGCCTGTCATCTCCCACAATGGTTTAAGCTCGTCGTTATCCCATTCGAAATCCTTTGTAAGATTGTATGTTGGGATCGGAAAAGTAAATATCCTTCCCTTGGAGTCGCCCTCCATCATCAGCTCGGCGAATGCCCGGTTGATCAAGTCCATTTCCAGTTGAAAATCTCCGTAGGTGTCATCTTTCGGTTTACCGCCGATAATCACTTTCTGATCACGGAAGGTTGAAGAAGGTTTGAGGTCCATCGTAATGTTGGTAAACGGAGCCTGGAATCCAACCCTTGTCGGGATATTAATATTGAAAAGGAACTCCTGGAAAGCCTGCTTGACCTGCGGGTAGTCCAGCGCGTCATACCTGATGAAAGGCGCCAGGAGAGTATCGAAACTGGAGAACGCCTGGGCTCCAGCGGCCTCTCCCTGCAGGGTATAGAAAAAATTAACTATCTGCCCAAGGGCCGTTCGAAGATGCACCGGCGGAGAGGATTCTGTCTTACCCCTTGCTCCCCTGAAACCCTCTTTAAGCAAGGTTATGAGATCCCACCCGACGCAGTATGGACCGAGTATTCCAAGATCATGAATATGGAAGTCCCCGTTTTCCTGGAATTTCCTTATCTTGGGAGTGTATATTTTGCTGAGCCAGTACTTTCTTGTTATGGAAGATGACATGTAGAAATTCAGTCCCTGAAGGGAGTAATTCATGTTGGAATTTTCCTTGACTCTCCAGTCAACTTTGCCAAGGTAATCGGAAACGGTTTCCTCCATTCCGCTGAGCAGATGATCTACATCTCTGGTTTCGCTCTTCTTCTCCCGGTATAGAATGAAAGCCCGCGCGGCAGCAGTCAGTTTCCGCAGAACAAGTGTCTCCTCAATGAAATCCTTAATATGCTCGACCGTGGGAATTGAGCCGTTCTTGAAGTAGTTCATGTAAAGGGCGGCTTCGACTTGATCCGCAATTTCGCGAGCATCGGCATTTGTCGACGAAGAATGCAAAGTTCGTTCGACAGCTTTTTCAATTTTCAACTTGGTGAAATTTACAATCTTACCATCACGCTTGCGAATCAGCCAGTCCATGATTTTCCCCGAGGCAACAGAATCCGTTCTCCGAAAAGAACAGCTCTTAAATATTATGAAGTAGAGTAACAACTATTCAAAGTGGTCGTCAATATCAGGATTTCCACCTGTCGAGTATATTTTAAGCCCATCCCGTGTCAAGTGAAAAAACACAATATCTGGTGTTAAGGTAGCAGTTCTATGTCCATATATTGAGCTATATGCAAGACATTAAGGAATCTGTAGAAATAGGACGAAAACTATCAGTTAAGACGAAAATCGACCTGGCTGATACATGGTGTTTCATAACATATTGCTGTGAAATGAGAAGATAATGCCATTAATGAAAAGGTTCCCGAATGAAACCGCGAGTACTGGCTCTGACCGCAGTAGTTTTCTGGTCAACCGCTGCTTCGGCTTTCAAGATTACCCTGCGCTGGCTTACCCCTTATCAGCTTGTACTTCTGGCTTCGACTGTCTCTGCTGCCGCCCTCTGGACGATGGTACTGCTCAGAGCAAAACCCTGCACTGAATCTGATTTTTCCCGGTATTCATTTCTTAAATCTGCAGCACGGGGATTGCTCAACCCGTTTCTCTATTACCTCGTTCTCCTTGAAGCATACAATGGACTTCCTGCACAGATAGCAATGGTGATTAACTATTTATGGCCGTTAGTTCTCATGATTCTTTCAGCGCCGCTCCTGAAGCAGCATGTATCTTTTAAGATGGCCATTGCTTCCGTGATCAGTTTCTGCGGTGTTGGAGTTCTCGCAATCGGCGGCAATCCCATTGGCGGATATCTGCCGCTGCCCGCAATTGGACTTGCTCTTGTAAGCACCGTGATCTGGGCACTGTTCTGGATTCTGAATGTTCGGGCATCCGGAGACGCAGTACGGAACCTTGCTGAATCATTCCTTTTCGGTTTGCTGTACCTTGTCATATATGGGGTAATCAGCGGCAAGATCATAAGTCTCTGCAGTCTTGATATTCAAGGAGTCATCGGTTCCGTTTACATCGGACTGTTTGAAATGGGGATAACTTTTGTCATCTGGCAGAAGGCGCTCAAGCTCTCAGAAACAACATCCGAAGTTGGGAATCTTATTTATCTGACGCCGTTTATAGCCCTTGTTTTCATCGGTTCTGTCGTCGGTGAAAAAATAGGTCTGTGGACTGTTGCCGGGCTTCTACTGGTTATCGGCGGTATTGTTCTGCAGAAAATGGGCAAAAGAAGCAATATCTGAGCCTGGAATCCTTGTTTTCAACTTTATGATCGATACCGGTTAATAATGCACAGGCAAGACGAAGAGATCGGTTAACCTCGCAATTCGGGGAGCAATACTCCATATTTACAAGCATGATACATAGAAGAATAACTGAAGAGCTGGAGCAGCATCTGAATGAAGTACCCGCAGTGGTGCTTCTCGGGCCAATGCAATCCGGTAAAACAACTCTTGCCTTGGAATTTGCAAAAAAACACACTTCTCTTTACCTGGATCTGGAATCAGTGCAGGACCGTGCCAGGCTGGTAGAACCTGAATTCTACCTTGGCATGCATACAGACAAGCTTGTTATTCTTGATGAGATCCATCGGGCACCCGATTTGTTTCCCATTCTGCGGGGCTTAATTGACAGCTCCAGGCGGGAAGGCAGAAGAACAGGGCTGTACCTGCTTCTCGGATCTGCGGCACTTGAACTGCTCAGGCAGTCTGGTGAAACGCTTGCCGGTCGGGTAAGCTACATGGAACTTGGCCCATTTGATGTTCTTGAAACCAATAGAAAAGAAACGATCTCAAACACTCTCTGGCTGCGGGGAGGTTTCCCTGAAAGTTACCTGGCCGCTGAAGAAGAAGCCAGCTTCAGGTGGAGAAGAGACTTCATCCGGTCCTACCTGGAGCGTGACATTCCCCAGTTCGGTCCAAGGATCCCCGCTGAAAGGCTACGCCGCTTCTGGACAATGCTTGCCCACAACCAGGGAAGGCTACTGAATACAGCCTGCCTTGCTCAGAATTTAGGTGTGGATACAAAAACAGCCTCAAGATACATTGACCTGCTGGTGGATCTACTTCTTGTAAGACGACTCCAGCCTTGGTTCACTAACACTCGAAAGCGTCTGGTAAAATCCCCCAAAGTGTATGTTCGTGACAGCGGCCTTGTTCATGTGTTACTCTCAATCGAAAACCTGGAATCCCTTCTTTCACATCCTGTTCTCGGGATGAGCTGGGAGGGATTTGTCATCGAACAACTTGTTTCAGTAGCCCCCGATTATGTAGATCCTTTCTTTTACCGGACTTCCGCAGGTGCGGAAATTGATCTGGTGCTGGTGTTTTCGAACGGCACCAAGTGGGCTGTTGAGATAAAGAGGAGCTTTTCTCCCAAACCTGCGAGAGGTTTCCATTTTGCCTGCGATGATATTCACCCTGAAAGAAAATTCATTGTGTATCCAGGGGTTGAAAGCTTCCCTGTCAAAGAGGGAATACAGGCAATTTCCGTAGTGGATCTATGCCGTGAGCTGTGCAACAGCTCGGCAAATTGATCTTCGTAATTCCAGGAGTTGCACACCTGTTTTACATGATTGTGTTCTGTCGTGGGCGAAAATAGGTTTGTGGACTGTTGCCGGGCTTCTACTGGTTATCGGCGGTATTGTTCTGCAGAAAATGGGCAAAAGGAAATATCGGTAGTACAATAATCGTTTTGTGTTTCATCGATCCGGAAAGAGATCCTTGAGCATTTCTGTGGACATCACCGGCTGAGCCAGAGCCAGCATAAGGAGTAATCTGGCTTTGTAGGGGTCAAGGTCACCCGCTAGGAGCACACCTGCATTCACAAGTGAACTGCCGCCTCCCTGGTCTCCATAGAGCGCATGCGGTTCTCCGTACCGTACCCGACTGGCCGCAACCACATGGATACCGCTGTCCAGAGCGTACTGGATGGCATGGAATACATTCTCGTTTACATTGCCTGCTCCTACACCTACAACTACCATACCTTCCACTCCGCTATCAACAGCGTAACGTATATACCGTCCGTCATCCCCTGCAAAACTGAAGAACAGGGGAACCTCAGGGAGATCGTCCGGCAACGGCAGGTATGTATCTTCAACAATTTCGTTGTATACAATAACCTGGTCACCAACTATGTACCCAAGGTAGCCGTATCCACCGGAATCGAAGGTCTGAACATTCGTGGTATTATCCTTAACAGCATGACGCGCCGAATTGACGTACTGATTGAGGGTTACAGTTACTCCCCATCCCCCGGCCGCGGGAGAGCAGACAAGAAGAACCGCGTTGTAAAGGTTGGCGGGGCCGTCGGGGCTGAGGTTCGCCCCGCTTCGCATTGAACCGACGAATGCAACCGGTTTGATGCTTTCAAGTGTGGTTTCGAGGAAGAAGGCTCCATCTGCCATGGTATCGGTACCGTGAGTTACAACCACACCATGCACTTCTGGCCGGTTGAGTATTTCCTGTACGCTCGCACTCAGGTTTCTCCAGATTTCAGGGGTCATCTGTGAGCTGTCAATATTGCAGAATTCCACCACTTCAATGTTAGCTATACCGCTCAGTCCCGGGACTGCGGCAAGAAGGTCATCGCCAGATACGGCGGGAACAACACCGCCTGTAGAGGGATCATATTTTTCTGCGATCGTTCCACCGGTGGTTACAACTACCACCGTCGGCAGAGAATCATCAGGAATGTTATCCGATAGAGCATTGCCCGAAATCAGAACAAGAACTGCTATCATAAGGATTCCGTTGTATTTCATGTTTAACTCTTTCAATGATATATGCAACAACTGTTATTATGATATAAATCATTCATCTGTCCGGCTCATTCTGTAATTGAGCTCAAACCACCTGCGACGGTTATGTATGTAATACCGCTTCCAAGCCATCTTTCAGCTGCAAGCCTGATATCTTCCTCTGTCAGTTTCAGGATCTTCTGCATGGTGGACCTGTCGTGGCTCAGCGGAAGCTTCATTGATGCGTAAGTAAGCAGTATCTGAGAAATATTACTGTACTTCATCATTCCAAGTTTCTTCCGGCCCATCCACGAGGCTTTTTCCAGTCTGAGTTCATTTCTGCTTACGATTTTTTCTGTCAGATCTTCAAGCTCCCTCTTCAGTTTCGAAAAGGCCGTAGAGAAAGAGGAAGGGCTTGTTAGAAGAAGAGCGAGGATTCTGCCTCTGTCAATAAGCGGGATATACAGGCTGCTTACATGATACGACAGACCTGTTTCGCGTATATTTCTTCCGAGTCTCGAACCTATTCCCTCGCCAAGTATTCCGTTGAGGACAGCAATAGCATAGGAGTCTCTGTGGAGCATCGGGGGGGCGGGCGATCCGATAAGAACAGCTATCTGTTCCCTGCCCTCAAGGTTGATGTGTATTTCCGATGAATTCTGCTGATTGGTTACCTTTCCAATCGCGTACGGAGGACGATCTGGATTCTTCCAGTCTGAGAAGTGCATTTTGATGTTCTTGAGTAACATGTCCTCCTGAAATTTTCCCACCGCGACGATAACAGTTTCCGATGGTCTGCAGCACTTTCGATGGAAATCGATTACATGCTTCCGTGATACAGCTTCCAGTGATTCTCTGGTGGGTACCGCTGCCTTCGAAGGGGGATATGTTGACTGCCTGGAGAAGGAGTTCATAGCAGCCCCCACAGGGGATTTAACCCATTCTTCCAGACTTGATACAGCATCTGTTCTTACAGAGTCAATATCGGCCTGGCGGAAGGCAGGGCGGATAAGGAAATCGGAGATTACGGATAGAACCTCGGATACATCCTTGTTCAGCGATGTGATGATACCTCCGGCAAAATCAGTTGTCGATGAAAAATCCACGCTCGTACCCAGGTTTTCCAGCCGTGCGTTGAATTTAATACTGTCTTGATCCGGTGTTCCGAACAGCATGGTCTCTGAGGTGATCTCCGAGAGACCAGTCAGGCCTTCGGGTTCTCTGTTTGAACCCATAGGGCAGGAGAAACCAATAGAGACAATGGGAAAAGAAGTATCCCTTTTCAAAAGAACCCTGATTCCATTCTCAAGTGTTATGTCCTTTGTATCGTCAGATACGGAGACGTCAGGTATTTTCAGGAGCCTGTCGGGTATCTCTATTTCAGAAGGTTCCTGGCCGGTTGGGGGGAGGAGATCGCTTTCGGAAGAAGGTACTGTCATTACAGGTAGTCTGGCTGCATCTGTATCGGAGGGCTTCAGTACGGAGACGGTGGATAAACCCTTTCTGAAATACCGCGAAGCAGCTGTTCTGATATCATTATCATCAACTGTATTGCACTCATTTATTGATTTCCAGTAGTAGTAAGGATCATTGAATTTCGCGTATCCTGTGGAGAATCTACGGGCTCTGCCAAGGGGGTCTGCATCAGATATTATACTCCAGGCTTCCCGCCGGTTCTTCAGGGTTTTCAGTGTTTCGAGCTCAATTCCCTCACACCCGATTCTATCAAGTTCTCCGAAGATGATGCTTTCAACCTTCTCTGTGGATCCGCCGCTCGGCAGTACAGCCCGTACCACATAAAGCCCCGGCATGACAAGAGTATTTGTCGATACGGAGATATCGAGAACAAGAGACGGTTTTACCAGAAGCTCCTCAAACCTGCTGGATCTGCCGGATGCCAGATAAACTGAAATGAGTGAAAGAGGAGCTGAATCCGCATGATCGCACTGGGGTACCCGGAATCCAATGGATACTCTTGGAAGGTGCGTTGGATGTTCAATATCCGTTCTTAACTGCTCTCCAATGAGAGGTTCAGCGGTAACACGGGGTCTTTCAGTCGGATGTCCCGCATTCTTCCCGAAGAGATCTTTTACTCTTCCGAGAACGGTATCACAATCAATATCACCCACTACGGAGATAACAGAGTTCGATGGATTGTAATAATTCCGGTAGTATTTCAGCAGCTTGTCCTGAGAAAATGACCGAATCTCATCCGGTGTGCCGATGATAGGTCTGCCGTATGGATGGCTTCCGAAAGCTCTGCTGAAAAGAAGTGAATCAAGTGTGCCTGCAGGATCATCCCTGTGTGTAAGAAGTTCTTCTTCCAGTATGACCGCTGTCTCAGAAGTGACATTGTCTGCAGTCATGCTGCAGTTCTGCATTCTGTCGGCTTCAAGTTCAAGAATATCGTCAAGACCAGCCTTTGGGATTGTTGAGTAATAGACGGTTATGTCTCTTGATGTGTAGGCGTTTGCCAACCCGCCGTTTCGCTGTATCATCTGCCAGTAGGTACCGGGACCGAACTTTGCTGATCCCTTGAACATCATATGCTCGCAGAAATGACTGAGACCCCGTGTTTCGGGAGTTTCCCACAATGAACCAGCTTTGTACACCAGACACACTGCAGCTACAGGAGAATATCTTAATTCCTGAAGTATGACTGTAAGGCCGTTTTCCAGCTTCTCAATCCTGACTTCGCCAGTGCAGTGCTTTATTCGGATAGAATTTCCTCCTCCTGCAAACCTCCTGCTATTGAAACGAACCATTCTCCGGATATGAAGTATGTTGATGCTGCCTCCCGGATATCATCGGGCGTTAATTCAAGAACTTCTGCAAGGTACGCACGATCCCAGTCGAGAGGTTTACCTGTTACATGCAGTCCTGTGAATCTCGAGGCCTGGTCTGCGTAGCTCATGCCTGAAAAAGCCTGACCACCGACTACATTCGCCTTTGCCAGAAGGAGTTCGATATCCCTTACGTTTTCGGATGAGATTCTTTCCATTTCATTAATTACCGATGAGGTAGCTTGAGGTATGTAGTCGGCCAGGGTTGACAGGTAGGCTGTGAAAATGCCCGAACTGTCCAGGGTTGATGACCAGCTGCCTACACCGTACGCAAGTCCCTGTTCATCTCTGACGCTGTGTCCCAGCCTTGAACCGATACCTCTTCCAAGGATTCTATTCATAATACTGAAAGCCGGATAATCGGGCATTTCGGTTCCTGGCGCGTTTCTGGCTATCAGAACTACCGCCTGCACCCTTCCGGGCATGAACGATACGACTGTATCTCCTGGGGCTGCCGAGAATTCGGGGATATCCAGATCAGGCAGAGGCTGCGCAGGATTGTCCCAGCTTCCAAAGAAATCCTCCGCCAGTTTTACGACAGTTTCAGGATCGATATCACCCACAATGGTTATTACGGTTCCCTCCGGTCTGCAGCAAGTTTCGTAGTAATCCATCACAGAGTTGAGTGTAATTCTGTCCAGAGTTGCCTCGGAAGACATTCTGTAATCGGATGGTGAATTGGCGGTTATAGCCATGAGGCTGTCGTAGGCAACCGAGAAAGACTGTTCAGCGGAAGCTTCAAGGTCAGCGTAATGCTCGATCATTACCGTCTCAAAATCGGATTCTCTGAAAGCCGGTCTCACTAGAAGATCCGATATTGTTTCAAAAGCTATCTCCACATCCTCCGAAAGCAGAGTTATCGAACCGGAGGAATATTCCATACCCGAATAAAATCTCAGGTACGAACCTTCCATTTCGAGTCTCTTGTGGAACTCCATATAGTCCAGATCTTCTGTGCCCTTCAGCATCGTTTCAGTCGTTACGGAAGTGAGTCCGCTGAGATCCGATGGATGCATAAGGGAACCCATGGGAACTGCGAAACTGATGGAGACCACCGGAAACGTATGATCTTCCTTGATGAGCAGGTCGAGGCCGTTAACGAGTTCGAATTCCCCAACGCCGTCAGCGATGGATGTCCCGGGAGGTATGAGGAAATCCTCCGGTATCTCGAGGCCTTCATAATTGATTGATGAGGGCTCCGTTACATCAGTGGGAAGTTCCTCCCGGCCGCCATCGTCAGGCATTCCCCTTCCTCCGGATGGAACGAGTACCGCGATATTCAGTCCATCCCGCCTGAAGTAAACCGAAGCAGCTTCGCTTATATCAGCAGATGTAAGCTGTTCTATCAGTTCAAGCTGTTCCGTTTCATGAAGAGGATTGCCGAACATTGTAGTGGAAAGACTGTAGTTAATCGCCTGTCCAAGCGGGCTGGCATTGTCCAGTATCTCCCGTGCACGGTACCTGTTCTTCTGCTCCTCAAGCGTTTCTTCGGAAATTCCGTTCTCCGTGATTTCATCAAGTTCATGCCAGATGATATCCTGAACCTCCTCCTGAGTTACATCGCTGTCTCCCGGGGGGTTCATTGTTACATAGATATTGAACATGCCCGGATCAATCCCTCCGTCATTCCATGCTCCAGCGTTGTGCACCAGGTTGGTTTCAACCAGGAGCTGTTCAAGCCTGCTGGATCTTCCCCCTGAAAGATACGAGGATATCATGCTGAGGGCCGGGTTATCAGGATGTGCACCATCAACCGTGTGAAAAGCCATCACGAATCTGGGCAGGTTCGATGCATGCTCGATCTCTACGTATCTTGCTTCAGTCTGCCGGGGCTCGACCGGGATGGATTCCTCCGGCACTTCCCCAGATGGAATACTGCCGAAGTACAGTTCTATCTGCTGAAGAAGCTCTTCCGTATCGAAATCTCCAACGAACGTAAGAACCGCGTTAGATGGGCAGTAATAGGTTTCATAGTAGCTGCGTGCTTTGCTGTGGTCGTACCCTAGAATATTGTCATCGTATCCGATCACCGGATTACTATAGGGGTGTTCCGCGAAAGCGAGTTCCGCGAGAGCTTCCCAGAGCGCTCCATCAGGGCTGTCTATGCTTCTCATTCGGCGCTCCTCATGAACAACATTTCGCTCTGATACAACCTCAACCGAATCTATGGTACAGTTCACTATCCGGTCGCTTTCAATTACCAGTGCATCTTCCAGCCTGCTTGATGGAAGAAGAAGATAGTAACAGGTTACATCATTGCTTGTGAAAGCGTTAGCTCTTCCTCCGTCCCTCTGGACGATCTGCCAGAATCTCGATTTCGGCATATCCTCTGTTCCCTTGAACATCAGATGTTCACAGAAATGACTCATCCCAAGAATGTCACCATATTCGTTACGTGAACCGACCCGGTAGGAGATAACCGAAGCTACAATCGGAGCATAATGGAGTTCCTGTGTAATGACAGTAAGTCCGTTATCCAAAACAGTCACATCAGGTTCCACAGCATATGATGCAGATATTGTGAATGCGAGAAGCAACATAATCGGGATAGTTCTTATCATGTCAACAACCTTTCAACAGGATTCTATTTTATATATACCCTAGCAGTATGCATAGCGGAAACCCCATTTGCAATAGCATGCCCGAATATAACGAATGATTGTTAAGTTTATGATACTCAATGACTTAAGGAAGCGGGGCCGGGAAATATGGAAAAAGCTCATACGGTGAGAGTCGGGTATTATCAGTTTGCGCCCATATTCGGTTGCGTAAGCAGGAACCTCGGGGAAGTCATGAACTTTCTTGAGAATATTGACGCGGATCTTGTGGTTCTGCCAGAGCTTCCCTTTACCGGATACGGTTTCAGTAGCAGGGAAGAGCTTTTTTCTCTTGCTGAAGACCCGGATGATTCTGGTGCAGTATCGGATATGGTGTCTCTGTGCATGCGACGCCGATTACATATCGTTACAGGTTTTGCGGAGAGATCAGGAGATAAGTGCTTCAACAGTTCTCTGCTGCTGGGCCCTTCAGGTATTTGCGGTATCTATAGAAAATTACACCTCTTTGACAGGGAGAAGACCTACTTCGACCCCGGGAATCTGCCTCTGAAAGTAATCGATATCGGCGGGGTTCGAATCGGTATGATGATCTGTTTTGACTGGATATTTCCAGAAGTAGCCCGGACTCTTGCCCTGCAGGGAGCCGATATCCTTTGTCATCCTGCAAACCTTGTGCTGACCTATTGTCAGCAGACAATGCTGTCCAGATGTATTGAAAATCTGGTCTATTCAGTCACTGCCAACAGGACCGGGTGTGAAAGACACTCGTTCGGAGATCTGGATTTCACCGGGACAAGTCAGATTGTGGCTCCCGGGGGAGTCATCATTCACAGAGGTGACAGTGATAATACTGAAGCTTACTCTGTTGAGATAAATATCGACAGGGCAAGAAATAAGAGCATTACACAACGTAATGATGTACTTGCGGACAGAAGATCCGAGTACTATCTGAGGTAATCAATGCAGCCTTGAAAAACTTGCGGTATGCAAGCATATTCGATTATACTGGGAGCTTTTTTTTCATATTCCGAAAGGTTGTGTCCCCATGCCCCATCACAGATGCAAATTCATTTTCGTCACAGGCGGGGTCGTCTCCTCCCTCGGAAAAGGAATAACCGCTGCTTCCATTGCTCTCCTGCTCCGGCAGAGGGGTTACAATGTAACAATGCAGAAACTTGATCCCTACCTGAATATTGATCCGGGAACGATGTCCCCATATCAGCACGGAGAGGTATACGTAACGGATGACGGCACAGAAACAGATCTCGATCTGGGGCATTACGAGCGTTTTGCAGGAGTATCGTGCAACCGAAACAGTAATTACACCGCGGGGAAGATCTATTCAGCCGTTCTGGCGAGGGAGCGGGAGGGAGGGTATCTGGGTAAGACCGTTCAGGTAATACCACACATTACCGATGAGATAAAGAAGGCTGTCCTGTCCCAGGCGGATTCCGGTATCGACATCGCAATAACGGAGGTAGGAGGGACAGCCGGTGATATAGAGGGGTTGCCTTTTCTCGAAGCCCTGCGGGAACTCGGCCAGGATCTGGGCAGGGAGAATGTGCTGTATATTCACTTAACCCTTATACCCTGGCTGTCCGCATCGCGGGAACTGAAAACAAAACCTTCGCAGCAGTCTGCAAGCATAATGCGAAACATCGGGATCATTCCGGACATTCTTATTTGCAGGACAGAAAGATCCCTTCAGGAAGAGCATTTCAAAAAACTCTCCATGTTCTGCAACGTTCCGCTTGATGCTGTTATTGAAGAGAAGGACGTAGAAAATTCCATCTACGAAGTACCCGTTGAACTCGCTGAACAGAAGCTTGATGAATTAATTCTGAAAAGGTTGAAGCTTCCTCTTAACCATCTTGATCTTGATGACTGGAAAGCGATGATAAAAAGAGCAGTGAATCCATCCGGTCCTTCGGTCAGGATTGGTGTTGTCGGCAAGTACATGGGTCTGCGCGATGCTTATAAGAGTATTTATGAAGCCCTTTCACATGGGGGTATCGCGAATGATATTGCCCTGGAAATAAAGGGTATCGAGTCAGAGGATCTTGAGAATGGTATAACTGAAACCCTTGAAGGTCTGGATGGAATACTGGTTCCCGGTGGATTCGGTTACCGTGGGATCGAGGGAAAACTGGAAGCTGTCCAGTTTGCGAGGGAAAGGAATATTCCTTTTCTTGGCATATGTCTGGGGCTGCAGTGTGCTGTTATTGAAACGGCAAGGCACCTTGCGGGACTTTCCGATGCAAACAGTTCCGAATTCTCTCCCGGGAGTACCCATCCCGTTATCCATCTTATGGAGGAACAGAAGGGCGTTACCCGCAAAGGAGGGACAATGCGCCTGGGTCGCTACCCATGCATTCTGCAGGATGGTTCGGCTGCGCAATCGACTTACGGTATCGATAGAATTTCAGAGCGTCACAGGCACAGGTACGAATTCAACAACGAATACAGGGAACGGCTTGAAGAAGCAGGACTTGTCTGCTCAGGCCTGTCTCCCGATGGAGAGCTTGTCGAGATAGTCGAAAGGCCGGATCATGAATGGTTTGTTGCCTGCCAGTTTCATCCGGAGTTCACTTCAACTCCGCTTAAGCCCAATCCGCTTTTCAGAGCCTTTGTAGGAGCCGCCAGGAAACATGCATCTGAATAAAGCAGAAGAAGCCAAAGCAGGTGAGTACTGCGGTTTGTGCGGAATAACCGGATTCAGCGGAGATTCGGTCGCTCTTGTAGCCGAGGGATTACTGGCCCTCCAGCACAGGGGCCAGGAAGCAGCTGGAGTTCTGACCTGTTCCAACGGCAAGATGAGGCTGCACAAAAGAAAAGGTACCGTATCCGAGGCTATGTCCGATATTCCGCCTGACTTGTTCGCCGGTAGAATCGACGCGGCTATGGGCCATGTAAGGTATGGAACCTATGGTGGCAGCGGGGTTGAGAACGCTCAGCCGCTGATGGTGAGTATGGCCGGGTTTCAGATAGGAATAGCCCATAACGGAACGCTCACAAATGCCGGATCACTACGGGAAGAGCTTCATCGTCAGGGAGCGATCTTCATGACGAATACTGACACGGAAGTTGTTCTCCACCTGATGTCCCGCAATCTCGAGCAGACCGGTTTCAACATCCGGGAAGCTCTGGAGATTGCTCTGGGCAGGCTCCAGGGCGCATACTGTTTCCTGCTGATGACCCCGGATGGTTTGTATGCCGTGAGAGATCCTCTTGGATTCCGCCCTCTGAACCTCGGAAGGTTCGAGGAGGGTGGATGGATCATAGCGAGTGAAACTCTTGCTTTTGATGTATGCGGTGCGGAGTATCTGCGGGAAATTAGTGCCGGTGAGATCCTGTACATTCCCCATGATACTTTCGTTCCGGAATCGGAGCGGTTCAGCAACGGAGCGAACCTTTTCAGAAACAGACCCGGGCTTGCGCAGTGCATTTTCGAGCATGTGTATTTTGCGAGGCCTGGAAGCAAAGTATTCGGAGACAGCGTCTATACAACAAGGCTGGCCATGGGGCGTCAGCTGGCAAGGGAATACCCCGCGGAATGTGATATAGTCGCTCCGGTTCCAGATAGTGGAATGTTTGCTGCAATGGGCTTTGCCAGAGAGCTTGGATTGCCCTTTGATATGTGCTTCACCCGCAACCATTACGTAGGCAGGACATTCATCAACCCTGCGCAAGCACACAGAGCCACGATGGTCATGAGAAAGCTCCAGCCAATTCCGGAAGCTGTGAAAGGCAAGAGGCTGTGTGTTGTCGAGGACAGTATTGTCAGGGGTACAACAAGCCGCGCCAGAATAAGGGCTCTCCGGGAAGCCGGAGCTTCGGAGGTTCACATGAGGGTGAGCTGCCCTCCGCATAAATATGGCTGTTACTTCGGAATAGATTTTCCAGAACCCTCGAAGCTCATTGCCAGAAATTTCTCAGTGGAAGAAATAGCGGATCAGCTTAAACTTGACAGCCTGGGATACCTGTCGAAGGAGGGAATGCTCAGCTGCGTTAGTGCACATAACCCTTGTGATTACTGTACAGCCTGTTTTGATGGTGAGTATCCTGCACCGCCACCCGGGCAGTTCGCAGAATATGATGAGTACACAAGCCACAGTTAAGGAGATAATATGGTTCGCGGCGGAGTAGCGATTCTTGATTTCGGTTCCCAGTACAATCAGCTGATAGCCAGAAGAGTTCGGGAAATGGGTGTATACTGTGAGCTTATTCCCGGGAATGCACCGCTGACCGAAATATTGAGGATTGAACCTGCCGCTATAATTCTATCAGGCGGTCCTTCAAGCGTATACGATACAGATTCTCCTCGTCCTGATCCAGAAATATTTCAGATTGAACTGCCGATGCTCGGCATCTGCTACGGAATGCAGCTGCTGGCCCTTCATGATAAAGGAAAAGTAGAGGGCGGATATGAGAGGGAATATGGGCCTGCGAAGCTGCACTTTGAAAAAGACGTTGATATTTTCAGCAATATTGAATCCGGGCTTCAAGCCTGGATGAGTCACGGAGACAGAGTTGTCGAGGTTCCCGCAGGATACAGTACGATAGCATATACGGATTCTCTTCCGATCGCGGCTATGGCTGATGAAACCAGGCGAAGGTTTGGAGTGCAGTTTCACCCTGAAGTGAACCATACCGAATTCGGAGAAAGATTGCTGAGAAATTTTGTTTTCGGAATATCCGGTATTTCCCCCAGCTGGAGTATGAAGACATTCCGAACAGAATCGATTAAAACTGTCCGAAACGAGCTTGCCGGCGGTGGTAATGTTATCCTCGGGCTTTCAGGCGGTGTGGATTCTTCCGTTGTAGCAGCGCTTCTTCATGAAGCGGTTCCACAGAGGTTCACTCCGATTTTCGTGGATAACGGGCTATTGAGAATGGGTGAGCGGGAAGAAGTAGTGGAGACTTTTCGCGGTCATTTCGGGATGCCGCTTAAGGTTATTGACGGCTCTGATGAGTTCCTTTCCGCTTTGAGCGGGGTGACGGATCCGGAGAAGAAAAGAAAGATCATCGGCAGAGTTTTCATTGAACTCTTCGAGAAAGCTGCGTCCGGGATTGATAACGTGACCCATCTGGCCCAGGGAACACTGTATCCGGATGTTATCGAGAGCATCTCAGTTCTAGGACCCTCCGCGACCATCAAAAGTCATCACAATGTGGGCGGGCTGCCCGAAATGATGAACCTCAAGCTGCTCGAACCGCTTCGAGAGCTGTTCAAGGACGAGGTGAGGGAGCTTGGACGTGAGTTTGGTCTGCCGGAGCGCATCGTATCAAGGCATCCATTTCCCGGTCCTGGGCTGGCGGTCAGGATACTTGGTGATATCAACCGTGAAGATTTGGATATTCTCAGAAAAGCTGACAGGATTTTCATAGATTATCTTCATGAAAACGATCTTTACGATGAGATATGGCAGGCTTTCGCGGTGCTTCTCCCGGTAAGAACCGTCGGGGTTATGGGGGATTGCAGAACCTATGACAGGGTTATCGCACTCCGTGCCGTAACTTCCACAGACGGGATGACGGCTGACTGGTACAGAATGCCTCCTGAACACCTGGCCAGGATATCATCCTCGATCGTTAACAGGGTAAACGGTGTCAGCCGGGTAGTGTACGATATCTCAACAAAACCGCCCGGTACGATCGAGTGGGAGTAAGAGCTGTTTTTACAGCTACTGCAGGATTATCAACCTGTCTGAAACGGAAAAATAATCCGATCTCATAACCACCAGATACATGCCCGGTTGAAGTCCATCAAGTATCATCCTGCACAGTTTCTATCCATGAATTCGAAATCATCTGCAACACCTGCATCGTAGTAAGAATACAGGTCAGGGAAGTACTGTGATCCCATGGCGCTTCCGGTGGGAAACTGAGACCATCGTACTTTTCATATTCGGAACCCTGCCAGCCTGCTCCACTGCTGCTGATTGCATCTTCCATCGCTGTGGGGCGTTCTGTAATACTGAGGGACACGGCAAACGCCAGCACAAAAAGCAGAGGTTTCATGGTGTCTCCCTTCAAATGACTAAACCGGGAAGAGCATCCGCTCTTCCCGGTTATCTGTCAGAACAAGAACTAGAGGCTGTTTAGAAGATTGTCTTGATATCAGCCCAGGTTGAAGACTCAAGTGCGAGTGCATCATCCCAGATAAGCACGAATGCTGCGCCTGCAGGTCTTGGGGTCCACCAAAGGATGGGAGGAGTGAGACCGTCGAATCCCTGGACACAGGGAGCCATGGAACCAGGATCGGACTCTACAAAGCCGTACTGGCCGTAAGGATCAAGCGCGAAAGCCTTGCGGATCTCTACCCAATATGTGACATTTGCGTCGAACCAAACCCACTCTGGGAATTCGTATGTGCAAAGGAAATTGTTCAGATCGGCAACTTCGTCGTAATCTCCCCAGGGGATCATCCAGCTGGCGATAGCTGAGGAATGCTGTGGAAGTGTGGGTGCATTTCCGGTGCCGTCATCTTCATAGAGATAAATCTCTACAGGAGCTTCGATAGGGAAAAGATTAGTATTACTCCAGTAACCGCCCCACCATTTGATTTTGTTGCATTTGGTGTCTACAGGGAACATGAAATCATCTGCGACACCTGCGTCGTATTCAGGATACAGGTCTGTGAAGTACTGGGATCCCTGAGCGAAACCTGTCGGAGGCTGTTCCCAGAGGATTGTTTCAGCATCTGAAGGATACCAGTATGTTCCACTGGTTCCTTCTATACCCGCTGTGGCACCAGCCATAGCGAGTGATACAGCAAGTACAAGAACACAAAGCACAAGTTTCATAGTGTATCTCCTTTCAATTAATCTAAGCTTCTATCACTATGCATACACTAGACATAATGGTTGAACCACACAACCAGACAGTTATATACGTTAGTAGTTGCCAAACGTTAACCGTGCCAGAAGGGTGGTCCAGAATTGTTTATACGTTACGTAGGCCTTGATGTCCATAAGGACAGCATTAAGATTGCCGTTGCCGATGGAGGAAAAATCGTATCATAATAACAGCAGTTCAACCCGGGGGTATTCAAATGAGATTACTTGCTGTTCTTATTGTCCTCTTTTCAGTATCAGCAGTTGATGGAGGTTTGCTGGAGTGGTCGCCGACAGTAGGGGTAAAAGTTACCACACCGCAGAAATTAAGTGTATCAATCGGCTTTTGCAGTATCCCCTGGAACAGTCTCTGGGGAGGTGACAGCGGTATGGTGCTCCGGCTGGAACCCGGGTTGGCTGGCGGGAAGGTTCACCTTGGGATAAGAAGCGCTTTCAGTATGGTATTTATTCCGATCACCTCTGTCGATATCTGCGGCTCCCTGATGTACACGTGGAATAATCCCTGGAACGGCCTCGAGAATGAGCAGACTTACACAGGAATTGAAGTACGCGGGGGGTTCCACCTCTTTATTCTTTCCGCAGGTATTTATCGTCACGTATCAGGCGTCGATACCGATCATGACTGGATCTTTTCCGGCGGTGCAGGGCTCGGGTTCTAGTGTAGAGTTACTTCATGTATTCTGTTACCCAGAGCGGTCTTTCGGGTGTGCTATCTCCCGACAGCATTTCCCTCCAGGCTTCATCTGTCAGTCTGTCCGACATGGGCCATGTGAATTCGTAATAGCTTAGTACGGGTCCAACAGCCGCTTCGATGTTGCCGTCAGGCCTTCTGTAGATAACTATGCAGTAGTCAATATCTCCTGAAGCGACTTCAAGCACTGAGCTGCTGTTCTGATCCGTATGAACATCGGCGATAAGTGATGTTTCCAGGCCTTCAGTTGTTTCAGCACCCCAGGAGATGGCCGATTCCAGATTACTGGCGAAACCTTTTAGAAAATCCGCATCTTCAGAAGTTATCACGGAGCCAGCGAGTTCCCTTTCAGCTATGTCCTGAAGGCGTGTCATAATGGAACAGGCATTTCTGAATCGGCCTTCGATACTGCTGTCAAGAACGCCATATTCACGAAGACCCCTCTGTGCCATCTGAAGTGTGGCATTCAATTCAGCATAAACTTCCGGTACGGGTTCAACGAATCCGGCGGAGGGTTCCGGTTCCTCATAGGGTCCGGGCGCGCTGCCGCATTCCATAGTGTAACTCTGTTTTGCGTATAGGATTGTATCATGTCTGAGCATTGCCCAGGATGCCAGGAAATTTGAAAGGGTGTGACGATCCCACGCTTCTGTCCGCATGAAATCAGGGTAGCCTTCTCCTTTTTCCTGCTGAAGAAGGTAAATGCAGTGAAGCCATGACATGTAAAGCGTTGCATGCCAGTCTGCGGGGCCGTACTCCTCAATCATTCCCTTCAGCGACTCCAGTGAATCTGCATAGTATGCGTACTCCAGGTCTCCACGTTCTTCAAGAATAGAGAGGGCAGCGACGCTGCCGAAGGCCGCTGCAATATCAAGACCACTGGGCATGAACCTGCGATTTCCTGACGGATTCGCTCCAACAGCCGGGAAGACGAGTTTTCCCAGAATCTCGCTGTCAGGTGTATACCTCTGCCCAAGGAACCTGAAGCCGGTGGTTTTCTGGAATGCCTCCTGAAGATCATGAGGATCGAATTCCCCCTGTTCATCCGGCATCGAAATAAGCTCTCCTGTGCCGCTGTATATGCCGGGGCCTGCAAAATTGGAGTTTACATAGCTCCTGAATAATCGGTAGAAATCCAAACTCCAGATAAGCTGACTGTCTGCAGATTCGCCTGCGGTTTCCCGTGCGGCACTGGAGTATTGCGGCACGGAGAGGTCGTCTGCAAAACCGGCGAAGAAAGCCGTTATCTCATAGATCCGCCTCCATTTATCAAGAAGAAGCTCTCCTTCATGTTCGATTTCCGAGAGATCAGAAACGATACAGAGAGCGCTTGCAGTCATAACGCGGGCATCTTCTTCTGAGACGATGTACTCGGCCATCTGCCCGTTGGGTTCTCCTCCATTCAGAATGAACGTAAGCCTGCCCAGCCACATCATCGCCTTGAAATACCGCTCAAGCCCGGGGCTGGATGTATAGTGTCCCCTCGGGACGTACTGGGAGTAGTCTTCCCTGTATCCCATTACGGGGCTGTCATCAAAGCCGATGTGATCTTCTATCAGCGCTATTTCGGAGTCAACAGCTTCTGCAATGGACTGGTCGGGTACGAATTCCGGGTCGAGGAACGCGAGGGGTACGGCAAAAAATGCTGCATTCAGGTTGCAGCCTCTTTCAAAATTGCTTTCATAAAGACTCCTGCAGACAATCTCAAGATCGACGTAGAGGTAATTCTCTTCAATATCCTGGAGAATCTGATCAAAAAAGATATGAAGCATATGAAGAGGAATCCCGGATGATACATACACAGGCTGATCCCATGTTTCGATCAGCGAATAAGCTCTGATCGGATTGTTCGTGATATGGAAAGGTTCGTATACGATAAAACCATTCTCAAACAGCAATTGGGGAACCCGGCCAATTCCAGATACATTGATGATATCATCGAGATTGAATACTTCCTCCGGGTTAACCGGTAACTCCAGGGAAGCCATATTCGGAACAGTGCTTGATTCCACTGGCTCGAAGAACCGGTCAGCGAATGTTTCAGCCACGGGAGCTTCGACCGGGAATCGCAATTCTTCGTCATGAATATCGTTATTTGAGCCAAGCATGGTTTCGCCTCCGCTGCTGCAGCATGGAACAAGAAGAACCAGAATAAGTACCGGAAAAGCATATTTGTATTTCATAGAGAGTATCCCCTTTCAGTTGTTCACATCAGATACATATATTGACAATTATATATTCCATAGCAATGAAATGGTATTATGATGAAAGCGGGTGTTTCATGAAAGTGTATTTTGCGATTCTTACTGCAGTTGCAACTGCTGCAGTTGCAGGCAGCGTTTATATATGTGACTACGAATACCAGGCCGATCTGAAAATATTCGTCGTGGATTACGAGTATCAGGCGGATATATCCGTATTTGTTGTCGATTACGATTACCAGTCGGACGGCGAAGACGCTTTGTGGTATTTCGTCAATTACGAGTACCAGTCGAACATCGATATCTACTATGTGGATTATGAGTATCAGGCGGACCTCTGCGTGTATTTCGTTGAGTATGAGTACCAGGCTGGCTGGGAAGGCAAAAATAAGTAGCAGATAAGGCTTCATTAGATCAATACTGCTGTAATGCTGTAATTCTCTGAAGATGGGGTTCCAGGCAGAATCCCACAGACCTGTTAGTTTTAGGCGATCAGAGAAGCGATCGATTATATTTCCAGCATGTGACAGGACAAGGCCACTTTCGGCTTTGTCCCTTTCTTTTGCTGCAAGCAGGAGGTGATTAGAGTGAGTATCAGGAATGAACTTCAGGATTACGTGGGTATTTTAGCAGGTTCTATCCTGTTTGGAATGGCCTATTCGTGGTTTCTGTTTCCATTCCGGATATCGCCTGGCGGAGTAGCAGGTCTGGCGCAGGTTCTGTACCACTGGACAGGTGTTTCCGAAAGCATCTGGATGTTCGGTTTCAACGTACCTCTTTTTTTCTTAGGTTATCTGGCCGTCGGGAAACAGTTCGGGGTAAGAAGCCTTGTGGGAATGCTCATGTCGAATTCCATGTGCTGGCTCTTTCAGCCTTCCCATCTCTCATTTCTTTCAGACTATGAAAATCTCGTCCATAACGTTGCCGGAGCGGAACAGCTGCCGCGACTGGCGGTCTTTTTTACCGGCAATTCCGAAATGGACATTCTGCTGGCATCCATAGCCGGTTCCGCTCTGCTTGGCCTTGGTCTTGGCCTGATTTTCAAATACCGGGGCTCCACCGGTGGAACTGATATTCCCGTGGCAATTCTGAAAAAGTATACCGGAGTTTCGATAAGCACCGGTTACTGGATGGTCGAATCTCTGATCATTCTGACGGTTGGCGTCGTATTCAGGAATCCGGTCATCGTTATATGGGCTTATCTTAACCTGTTCCTTACTAGCAAGATGACTGATTTCGCCGCTGAGGGAATGCCTTATGTTAAAGCGGTGATGATAGTGACTGAGAAACCCGATAAAGTAAGAGATGCCATTTTCAAGAAGCTCAACAGAGGTGTAACCTTCCTCAAAGCGGAGGGTGGATACAGCAGGAAAGAGAAAGATGTTATTTACGTCTGTATTCATCGCAGGCAGGTTATGATACTCAGGAGGTTACTGAAGGGGATTGATCCGGACGCTTTCATGGTGCTGCATGACGCTTACGATGTAATGGGATACGGATTCAAGCAGAGAACACTGACGTACTGATATCCTGCTCTGGACATATCGGATCGTTCTGTGCAGAATGTATTGTGTAAGAATTGGGATGAAAATGTGTAAAAGCCAATATAGTTTTTTCACTTAATCTGCTGGAATCCAATATGCTGATAGACACTCACTGCCATCTGTTCATGAAACCGCTTTGCGGAGATATTGACGGAGTTCTGAAAAGGGCCGCCCGAAAAGGCGTTTCTGCAATTATCGTTCCCGCTGTAGAAACCAGCTCCTGGAATGAAGTAGCTGAACTGTCAGAATATCCAGCTGTTTTTCCCGCGCTTGGTCTTCACCCGTGGTTCGCCGAAGAGAAACTTGATACCGGTGTCCTTAGAGAGCTTCTGGTCGAAACAGGTTCTGTTGCAGTGGGCGAAATCGGCCTTGATTATAAAATCGATAATCCAGATAGAACCACACAGATCACTGTTTTCCGCCTGCAGCTTGATCTGGCCGCTGAACTTGGCTTACCTGTGATTCTGCACTGCCGGGGAGCTTTTGATGAAATGTTGTCCATTCTTTCTGAAAAGCGATACAATGGAAGGCTTACGGGTGTAGTACACGCCTTTACCAGAGGGAGGCAGCTGGCTGACCGTTTCCTCGGGCTGGGTTTTTACCTCGCGTTCGGAGGAGCATTGACAAGACCCCGTGCAAAGAGGGCAAGGAGTTCCGCAGCTGAGGTTCCTCTTCGAAAGATACTTCTTGAAACCGACGCTCCATCGATCGGAATGGACGGGGTCGAAGCTGAACATATGGAGCCGGCGCACATTGCCCGAATCGCTGAATCATTAGCGCTGCTCCGTGGAATCAGCCTTGCGGAAGTAACCTTTGAAACCTCCAGAAATGCTGAAGAGCTTTTCGGTATATAATGACTGCCAGACGTTTCGACAGGGTTGTTGACTTCATTGGCAGGGATTCATTTGGGGCGGTACGCAGGGCGGAAGTCGCGGTCATAGGTCTTGGGGGAGTCGGCTGCCATGTTGCTGTTGCACTTGCCAGAAGCGGTATAGGGAGCCTTCGCCTGGTAGACTTTGACCAGCTTACTGAAACGTCTCTGAACAGGAATCCTCTCGCCGGATCTTCGGATTGTGGCGGTTACAAAATCGAGATAGTTGCTGATCAGCTGCGCAGAACCTGTCCGGATACACGAATTGAAACTGTAACGGAGTTTTTTCATGCAGACACTGCTGATTCGGTTCTTAAGCCGGTTCCGGATGCGGTTGTCGATGCCATAGACAGCCTAAATCCAAAAGCTGCGCTGCTCGAGTATTGCGTAAGGAGCAGAATACCTGTTTTCAGCAGTATGGGAGCTTCGGGACGAAGAGATCCCTCACTTGTCAGAACAGGTGATATATCTGAAACAAGATGCTGCCCTCTTGCAAAACAGCTCAGAAAGTATCTCCGTAAGCGCGGAATTACCAGCGGCATATCCTGTGTTTATTCGACTGAATCAATCGGTGCTCATTCCCTTCCCCCCGATTTGCAGGATATCACCCTTCGAAAAGGAAGAGTGAGAAACCGGATACCCAGCCTGATTATAATGCCTGGGATCTTCGGGTATGCTCTTGCGGGAATGGTGCTGGATAATATTTCAGAACAATAGAGAATGGCGGGAACGTGTGGGAATCGAACCCACCCAGGGTGGTTCTAGCACCCAGCACCGGATTTGAAGTCCGGGAGGGACACCAGTCCCCGTGCGCTCCCGCGTCATTACCCGAAACAAATGTATTTCCAGCATTACTTTGTCAAGGGCTGTCCGTAAGATCGGTAAATACCGAAGTAAAAGAAAAAGGGAGCCGGAAGGCCGGCTCCCTGAGTATCGCTTACGGACAGACTACTGCATGAGAGTCTTGATGTGTCCCCAGGTTGTTTGCTGTAAAGCACCGCCGCTCACAAGGGTGAAGTCATCCCAGTAGATGGTGCTTCCCCCGTTGGAGAAGATATCAAGGGCTGCTATCTCGTTTACTCCGGTCGTCTGCCATGCGAATGAAGCAAGGAAAACTTCATTGTAGAAGAAATCGTAGACGTTGACATCGAGATTGATCTCTACGCGGACCTGTACCCACGTATCGTAGATTATGGTTGTGATTGCGGAGGCCATAGTGTCAGTTACAGTTCCAGCATCTGAATCAAACAAAACCTGGATGGACCAGTCATTGGTGTTCGGCCAGTAACTGTTCAGCATTATGAAGTACTGCTCGCCTGTTGAGCCGGTGGGGATGTACATATATCCTGTCATAATCCATTCACCGCTGGTTTCTGCGAATCCCTGCACGATATCCGTTGTCGGGATACAAGCGAGGGAATGAGGTGCAGTGTAAGCCTGTACATCTGTTACGATGGCATCCCAGGCCGGGTCGCCCTCCCATCCTTCCCAGCCGCCCTGGCCGTGAAGTCCGCTGCCGAGAGCGTACGAATCGAAGTTATCGGCCCAGTCAGCGCTGGCTGCAGGTACGATGAGCAGTAATGCAGCGCATACTGTCATAAGACGGGTGATTTTGTTCATTTTTTTACCCCCTCAGGTAAAGTTGAGAAATAACACACTACTAGCTGTTAGAATATCCTACTTTGGTACACAGGTCAAGTCCCGTATTCACAGGGTTCACTCCCACCAGCAGACAAGACCAGGTTCTATTATGCGACCGAATTCAATGTGACATGGCAGTATTCTCACTGTGAATCCCTGGTTTCCCGAGTGGACGCATTCGAATGAACCTGTGAAAATCAGTAACCCTTCTTCTTCACGCTCAAACTGCAGGCGGACAGATTCCCTTTGCGTCAGCCATCCGTTGTGCTCAATCCTGCCGTGCTGGACTTCAACCAGAAGATCATCAGGTTCAATTCCCCCCGCGCGGAGGACAACTCTGACAGGGATAGGATCGCCTACCGCACAGGTACCGTTAATAATTTCCGATTCAACCGATTCTATCCTGACGGAATGCCAGTTCTCCCGGATCTTCTCCATCCAGGCTGCCAGTTCTCTGGCTCCTGAATAACTGTTTTTCGACAGTTTCTCTGTTCCTTCGTATGCTGGTATGTAGAATCTTGATGTGTATTCGGCAAGCATCCTGTTGCTGCTGAAAACCGGACAAACGTTTTTCATCGATTCCTTGACGATTCTGAGCCAGTTCACCGGGATATCGTTCTTGTCACGCTCGTAGAAAATGGGTACTATCTGGTTCTCGATGATATTGTAGAGTGCCTTTGCTTCCAGTCTGTCCTGAAGCTCAGGGTCATCGTATTCCTCACCCGAACCGATGGACCATCCCGCACCTGGCCTGTAGGCTTCAGCCCACCATCCGTCCGGGACACTGCAATGAAGAGCTCCATTGAAACAGGCTTTCATGCCGCTGGTTCCGCATGCTTCCATGGGGAGTTTTGGAGTATTCAGCCATACGTCAACACCCTGTACCATATGCCTGGCCATATCCATGCCGTAATCCTCAAGATAGATGACCTTACCGTAGAATTCCTCCTTCATGCAGAGGTGGATGATCTCCTTTATCAGTTCCTTGCCGGATAAATCGTGAGGGTGCGCCTTGCCGGCAAAAATGAACTGCACAGGACACTCGGGATCATTTACAATATCGGCAAGACGTTCTTCATCTCTGAGAAGAAGACTGGCTCTTTTGTAAGATGCGAATCTTCTTGCGAAACCGATAGTGGCTGTCTCGGGATCAAGAACGGGTTTGTCTTCGAAGTGCGGTTTAAGAAATCCCATCCTTCTTATCTGCTGTTCCCATCTGTCCCTTGCCCAGGAGATGAGTCTTTCCCTCATCCTGACATGGGCCGGCCATAGTTCGGAATCGGGGATCCTGTCTACTTTTGCCCATTCCTTTGTATCTGTTTTGTTGCTTGACCATCTTGGGCCTACATACCTGCTGAGCAGTTTCTCCATCTCATCCGAGACCCATGTTTCGGGATGTATTCCGTTGGTTACATGTGTAACAGGTGTGTCAGCGGATGGGAGAGCTGGCCAGACGTCCTTCCATATTTCCCTCGAGATCTTCCCGTGGAGCTCACTCACACCGTTCCTGAATTTTGAAAAACGCAGACCGAAAACTGTCATAGAGAATTTCGGATTGTCATCGTAATGCCCGAATCGAAGAAACTCCTCATCGCTCAGACCTATGGCATCGATCATGGGATGAAGGTACTTGGCCACCATATCCGTTGAGAATTCCTCATTGCCCGCAGGCACAGGTGTATGTGTTGTGAACACGTTGCCTGCTGCCACGATTTCACGGGCTTCCGGGAAGGATAGTCCTTCCTGCATCAGCTGTCTAATACGTTCTATGATAAGGAAAGCAGAATGCCCCTCGTTGATATGCCGAACGGTTGGCGTAAGGTTCATTTCGTCAAGGGCTTTCAGCCCTCCTATTCCCAGAACAATTTCCTGCTTGATCCTCATTTCACGGTTCCCGCCGTAGAGCTGACCGGTTATGTCCCTGTCACTTTTAGCGTTTTCCGGAAGATTTGTATCCAGAAGATAAAGGGCAGCTCTGCCAACCTTCACACGCCATACTGCTGCCTTTACTATTCTGTCAGCCATTGGTACTTCAACCGAGACCTGGGATCCGTCTTCGCGATAAACCGGTTCAACCGGCATATTCGAGTAATCGTTGATGAAATACTTTTCCTGCTGCCAGCCGTCGCTGTTCAGATACTGGCTGAAGTATCCCTTTCTGTATAGCAGTGAAACACCGACAGCTGTGAGGCCAAGCTCACTGCAGCTCTTAATAGTGTCTCCGGCCAGCACGCCAAGACCTCCGGAGTAGATCGGTATACTCTCATGGAGGCCGAATTCAGCTGAAAATGTTGCTACGAGGAAGTCGTCACCCTTCATCTCCTGCTTCTTCAAAAGAGAATCAAACCAGGTGTTTCGCTCAAGATAATCCTCAAGCCTCTCGACTGTTTTTTCAAGGTGCGAAAGATAGACTGTATCCGCAGAAAGCTCCTCAAGTCTTTCCTGGCTTACATGTCCAAGAAGGCGTACAGGGTTGTGATAGGTACTTTCCCACAGGTCGGAATCGATCCATCGGAATAAGTCTATTGCTTGTGTATTCCACGTCCACCAGGTGTTGTAAGCTATCTTCTTGAGTGCTGCAAGCGGCGGCGGTATTCTGGGTACTACCCTGAAATTCTTAGTTTTCAATGTCTGCGCCTTCCATGAACCCTTTATCTGTCCGGGAACGATTATCTCAGTTATGTAATATATTCATAGTAATCAAAATGTAATGGAGGAGATGGATTTGAAATTAGTCTGCCTTGCACAAATGCTTTTAATACTGAGTTTTCCGGTGGTTGGAGGTTCCATTACCAGAACACTTCATTTCAGTCCGGCTGATGTCAGCCTTCAGCTGAATGATATTTGGACTGTTGCCGTAATGCCGGGGTTTGAGCAGAGAGGCATACCTGGAACCCCGCTTCTTCCGGCAATTCCCGAGGTATTCATACTCCCCGGCGGCGCAGAGAACGTTACTTTCAGCATAGTTCCCATTGAAAATACCGCAATCGGTCTCCCTGGAATAGTAATTATGCCCGCATCGGAACTCAGGCCGTTCAGTTCACAGTATTCAACTTCAGAGCGCCTGCGTGATCCGATTGTTTATTCTTCCGATTCTCCCTGGCCTGCGGGTCCGGTCATCAGCACACACACCGGTACTCTTGCGGGAATCAGAGTAGCTTCCTGTCTCATTCAGCCTTGGGTTTACATTCCAGCAACGGGTTCGCTCAGCATCATAAATGAAATAGAAGTAACCGTAACATGGGAAGAGGGTTTCGATTACAATCTGAATCTGACTTCCGAACAGATGAATGTTGCCCATAGCAGGATCAATACTCTTGAGGGAACTGTTGACCAGGGTTCTTCATGGGATTCTCCCCCCGTTCCCCAGGGAGATGCTCAATATCTGTTAATCTGCGATGATTCGTATATTGAAACTATGGATCCACTTGCAGTCTTCCATGAGCAGCAGGGATTAAGCGTTGAGACCGCTTCTATACAGGAAATCCTTGCCACTTTTCCCGGAAATGACGACGCCGAGAAACTGCGTAATTTCATAAAGAACAGATTCCTTGAACACGGAACTGTCTTTGTACTCCTGGCAGGAGATGAAACGCTCATTCCTGTTAGAATGATTTACACCTATTGTGAAGGGTGGTTTGATACTGCCACTGTGGATCTTTATTTTGCCGATCTTGATGGTACATGGGATGGCAGCGGAGACGGTGAATACGGGCAGCCGGATGACGATCTTGATCTTTACGCTGATGTACTGCTGGGACGGGCACTCTTTTCTACTATTGATGAAGCGGAGCTCTTCGTCCAGAAAAACCTGACCTACCAGAGCAGCGCACCCGGCGGACCCTGGCAGACAAGAGCTGTTCTTTGCGGTGCGGTGCTTTTCGAGGGAATAGGCTACACCGCGGACAAGGGATGCGACTCAATCGCTGTTGAATTTCCTCCATACTGGGAAGTGAACAAATTCTACGAAGAGCTGCCAGGGGGAGGTTTCACGGAACATATCCCGATCATCAGCAGCGGCACCGCATGGAATCACTACGCAGGGCATGGGAATGAGAGGGGTATCTACTGGCGACTCCCCCCTCAGGGAATGATGACAAACTGGATCGCTTCGGACAGTATTCATAACGGCGATAAAGCAGGCATACATACCAGTATTGCGTGTCATCCCGCCGAGTACATCGGTCAGGAGAGCTGTGCGGAGGTTCTTCTTAATAATCCTGACGGTGGTGGTGTTGCCGTACTTTTCAACACAAGCTACGGCTGGGAGGGACACTGGCCTTCCCTGGGGGCCAGTGAACGGATGTGCATAGATCTCTCCAGGCAGGTTTTTGGTTCACAGGCATCCAGCCTGGGTCTTGCTTTTGCTGTCGCCAAGGATCTCAGGATCCCCTATATGGATGGAGGTTACGACCGTACATTCCAGAGCCTCCTGTCCTGGAGCGCCTTTATGGACCCTGCTCTTGTGGTAATGCAGACCGAAGGAGGAGGATATATACCTCCTGTTGCACTTAATTTAGCACCTCCATATCCCAACCCGGCAGAGAGGGATGCTCCAGTTTCCTTTTATGTGGATTTCGATGAGGGATATACAGAAGTATCGGTACACGATCTTTCTGGAAGACTCATGTGGAAAACATATGTCTCCCTCCCCCAGAGGGTAAGCTGGGAGGGAACGGATTCAGCAGGCAGAAGAGTTCCTGCCGGAATCTACATTATCTCCGCAAGGATGGGTGGATTTATCACCAGCCGGCTTACAACCGTACTTGACTGATTCAAAAACATATCTGAGTTCCAAGCATTGAATGGACGTTCAGTTCGCGGGATGGAATACTCCATCTGACTTCCATGTATCAGAACCGTAACAGGAAAACAATCAACATGGAGGTTTAGAATAATGAGACATCTGATAATCGCGCTTATGATCCTTGCAGCTGCGGTAGTTGCCCAGGAGCAGTCCGCTCCTGAAACCGGTACCGGCAGAATGCAGGTTCTCGGCGAGGAGGGGGTTGTGGGAGATCTTCCCCTTCAGCATACCTCTGTCGAGATCGACATCACCGGCAACCTGCAGAGGGCTACCGTACGGCAGGTGTACGGAAATCCTTACGATGAGGTTATCGTAGCCATCTACACATTTCCCCTTCCCCAGAGTGCAGCCGTTGACAGGATGAACATGTGGATCGGGGACAGAGTTATCGAGGGTAAGATCCATGAACGCTATCTTGCGCAGCAGATCTACAATGAAGCAATTGCGTCCGGGCATACCGCAAGCCTGCTGGAGCAGGAACGTCCTAACATTTTCACACAGACGGTTGGTAATATCCTTCCGGGTGACAGCATCGTAATCGAGATCAGTTATGTGGCACCGGTTGAATACGATGATGGTGAGTACGAAATAGTATTCCCCATGGTTGTGGGACCCAGATTCGTACCAGCCGGGAATTTCGTAAGAAGGATCTTTGACATGTACGAAGTATCCACTTCCGTTGAAGACGCCGACAGAATAACACCGCCCATCGTCCCGGAAGGCTTTAGAACCGGTTACGATATTGAAGTATCCGTCAACCTGAATCCTGGCGTGGCGGTTCAGAACTATGAATCACTCAATCATGAAGTTGATACGAAGCTTAAATGGAACGGTACCGTCACCATTACTCTTGAGAATGAAGATGAGATACCGAACAGGGATTTCGTACTGAGGTACACGACTGCCGCCGACAGGATTCAGAGCGGAGTTATCGCTCACAACGGCTCCATGGGCGGCCATTTCATGCTTATTCTGCAGCCCGACGCCGATATCGCTGTCGATGAAATCACACCGAAGGAGATGTTCTTCGTAGTTGACTGCTCAGGTTCCATGAGCGGGCAGCCTATGGAAGTAG
>JAUWSQ010000055.1 GCA_030609965.1 Candidatus Fermentibacterota bacterium | reverse complement strand
GTTTTTTCCCGTTGGTGTGCCGCCCCCGGGGCCCCCCGCCTGCTTGGGGGGGGGGGTCAAGTTTGTGTTTCTTTTTTCTTCCAAAACCCCCCCGCCCCCCCCCGGCCCCTAGAAACTAGAAAAAAAATGAGGGGCCTCGAAAGAGGCCCCTCATTTTATAGATACAGTCTAGAACATTCCGCCGCCGCTTGTAACAACCCAGCTGCCGTTCTCAAGCATGAGTTCGACATCTTCTTCTTCCGTCTCGCCCATGAAAGTGATCTCGATGGTTACAACTGCGACATCGCCATCAATTTCTGTGCCCTTGATTTCGTATTCAATTGCAGACATCATGGCTAACATGCCCTGAACCATCTCTTTTTCTTCATCCGACATCTCGGTTATTTCTGACCGCTCATCTTCCGGCATATACTGCGCCATGGCATCTATATCTCCGGATTTCATGGCATCGAACATACCTTTTACTGCGTCCTCTGGACTGCTGGCGCCGCCTCCGCCGCCACATGCCATTAAGGCAAGACCGGCAATACTAAGTACAGCAAGAATCTTTCGCATTTTAACCTCCATAAAAAAGTTTCAGAAGTTTTACAGCTTCCGTGAGAATGGAAAATGCTACCGCTGAAGACCTGACTCGAATAACGAATACTACAACTTAACCGGCTTCAAAGTCAACAGGGATTCATATACAACATTCTTAGAAGAGCTGCTCCAGAACCGGGGAACCGGTGACCTTCCATGATGACTCCTCCCAGGTGAACTGGATTGAAAGGGAATAACCGGAGTTCCATGTGAATAGTACATCGGCATTCCTGCCGTTCAAAGAGGCTTCCTCGGATATGATATCGTCAAACGGGGACAGGTAAACTCCCTCAAGCATCCTGGAAATGAAGTCCTCTACGTACATCCATTCAAGATCCCATGTCGTTATCCCGGAGCCGGATTCCCTGAGCAGGGTTTCGGCAAGGTTGGGGTTTTCTACAGCCAGATCCTGAAGCGATTGGTAACTCGATTCGATCTGAATCCTTACGCTTTCGGACAGCAGGTCTAAGAACCTTTCTCCGTCACGGTTTTCAACAGCATACAGCAGGTCCCATGTGGAATCTATCGGAGTTGATGACGCAACCGATGAAATTGTGATAATCGTCAATAAGGTGATTATTGAATTGCGGCGTATATCCATGTTCTGCCTTCCCTGAAAACGCTGATTGAAATGCGTTCCGTAATTTCACATCTGAGCCGGTGATTTCCAGCTTCAAGATGATCCTGCCAGAGTACAGCTCCTGATTTACTGACTGTTACTTCCCCCGCTCCGGGAAGATTCAGCAATATGCAGGCATCTTCCCTTCCGGCCCTGAAACCGAATGCGTCTCCGTGCAGGACGTTACTTGTAAAACACGATCCCTGCCTTAAAGCACTCAATATCTGCTTCTCAGCGATGTCATCGGAATCTGACAGGTTTGCATCAAGGAGTATATGCGTCAGAAGCCTTCTGAACATCATGTCGTAAGGAAAGACCTCCCGTCCAGCGCGTCCGATTCCGAATCTCAGAGCATGAGCATCAGGGCCTGCTATCGCGCAGCCACCTGTTCTCTCCCAGAACTCTACCGCTTTTGAGTCGGGATGTTCCACATGCCTGTCGGGAGACTTCATCTTCGAAAGGGCATTGAAAAGTGAGATACCTTTCTTCCAGAGAGACATGTAATTCCATACCTCGACCCCCGTAAGACCATCGACAGCGCTTCCCGCTTTCCAGGAATAGCTTCTGGTACGCGGGAGTTTCCCCGGCGCTTCCGTCGGGTGGGCGGCAATAGCGATGCCTCCTTTTCCATTTACGAAGGATATCTGCTCTAGCGTATCCCGGGTTTGGGGAAGCTCATCTATTCCGTAGACAAGAAGATGGCTGTTCTCTGCTGAATCCTCGAGCTCAGCTCCAGCAAGTACAAAAAGAGAGGAGTTCCAGCCTCCGAAGCCCCTTTCCCTTGCATCCAGCGTGTTGTGATCATTTATTCCCAGAATGTCCACTCCCGCGGAGCAGGCCATACTGATAACCTCTTCTATTGAACCGGTCCCATCGGATGCGTCGGTGTGAACATGAAGCACCGCTTTTTTCTCTATCAGCTTGGGCATCATCCATTCATTCCGGATCAGTTATCTGTTCAACTGAGAACTGATGATTTTCGGTACTTTACCCGTCTGCGGAATTTCATCAGCTCGAATACCGCCAGGAATATCAGCGCGGCACCAAGTACCTGCAGCCAATCTATAGCCCCCGGACCACTGAAGTACAGGAATTTGCTTACGAACGGCACATACACAGCTATAAGTATCAGGCCGATGGATCCCAGAATGGACCAGAGCAGAGTCCTGTGTGTGAAGAGATTCCTGTTGAAGATTGAGGTAAGCCTGTATCTCTGAGACAGGACGTTCGCGAACTGGCAGAAAGCGATTGTAAGATACGAAAGTGTTATCGCCCTTAAGTATGCAGTGGGAGGTATCATCATATCTATATCTGCGGGAAAGATATCTCCCGTCCGGAACATGCTTATAGCGTAATTCCCGAAAGCAAGTAATCCGATCAGTAAGCCGAGGAACAGTACTTCAAGTGAGGTATGTCTATTCATTATATGATCGCACTGCTTCCTCGGAGACATGCGCATTATCCCCTGTGCGGAGGGATCAAATGTCAGGCATGTCAGGGGCATGACCTCGGCCAGCAAGTCGATTGCCAGGATCTGAAGGGCGAGTATGGGTATCGCCCAGTCACCAAGAGCAACTCCCGTAAGTCCAAGTATTACGATTACAAGCTCGGCCGCATTCGTGGTCATTGAAGCGAGAACGGTTTTCTTGAGATTGGTATATATGGTTCGGCCTTCTCTGACAGCCTCCACCAATGTGGGAAAGCTGTCATCAAGAAGTATCAATTCTGCAGCTTCCTTTGCAACATCAGTACCTGTTATACCCATAGCGACACCTATATCTGCCCGTTTAAGCGCGGGGGCGTCGTTAACACCATCACCCGTTACAGCAACAACCTCCTTCTCATCCTCAAGAATATTGACGATTCTTAGCTTATGCGCGGGGCTTACCCTTGAGAATATCACGGAATCATCCGTCATGAGAATCCGGGTAAGCTCTTCATCGTCCATATCTTCCAGCTGCACCCCTGTATAAACGGAGGGTTCTCCAGATATGCACAGGCCTATTTCTCTGCCAACCGCCTTCGCGGTAATTGAATGGTCACCGGTCATGATAACTATTCTGATACTGGCCTCATGACATGCGGCTATCGCCTCTTTCACACCATCCTTGGGGGGATCTGTCATTCCGACAAGACCGAGGAAAACGACATCCTTCTCTATCTCCTCCAGTACGTAGTCACTTCCATTCAACTCCAGAGGGCGGAAAGCTACGGCCAGTACCCTCAGCGCCTGGTTGGAAAATTCCTCATTGAGGCTCCTGATCCGTTCCCTGTCCTCGTCGGTAATAGGTACGGCTTTCCCATTCCTGTAGATATACTTCGAAATTGAGAGAACGCTGTCCGTTGCGCCTTTCATGGCCAGCTCTACCCTATCGCCGAACTGCCTTACGGAACTCATCCTCTTTCTTTCCGAATCGAAGGGGAATTCATGGAGTTCCGGATTCTCCTCATCCTCTGTGGGGCTTCTCGTTCCCAGTTTTGTGGACATGGCCACCAGGGCGGCTTCAGTCGGATCTCCAACAGGGTACCAGCTTTTGTGCTCTTCATCCGGAGGGTGAATTTCAGCGTTGGATGCCATCGTTCCGGCATCCATCAGTATCTCTATATATTCTATCTGTTCGCTGGTCAGTTCGTTACCGTCCGAATCAAGTATTCCCCCCTCAGGTTTGTATCCTGTTCCGGTAAGCTTGTATTCACTTCCATCGAACCAGACCTTTGTTACGGTCATTTCGTTCTTTGTAAGGGTGCCTGTTTTGTCAGTACAGATAACTGTTGTAGAACCGAGGGTTTCTACCGAAGGAAGACTTTTGACTACGGCAGAAAGATCAGCGAGCCTTTTACTGGCAGCGGTAAGGGCAACAGTTACCTGGGCAGGGAGTGCCTGTGGAACCGAAGCTACGGCCACACCAAGGGCGAGAATCATACTTGTTATAAGTGGAAATCCCTGCCAGAGAGCTACTGCGAAAAGTCCGATACTGAGAATAACGACTATCAAGGTCAACCATTTTGCAAGGATTCCTAATTCCTTCTGCAAAGTGGATTTAACCGTAGAAGTTTCCTGGGTCATGCTTGCGATCTTGCCCATTTCAGTGGACATACCGGTTCGTACGACAACCCCGGTCGCACTACCCGTGGCAACCGTTGTACCCGTATAGGCCATGTTCTCTCTATCGGATATTATGCATTTGTCTGTGATAGCGTTTGTATTTTTCTCGCGGGGCATGGATTCACCTGTAAGTGAGAATTCCACCGTTCGGAAGTCGAAACATTCAATAAGCCTTAAATCTGCGGGAATTTTGTCTCCAGCTTCAATCTCAACTATATCCCCGGGCACGAGCAGACCCTGTGTCATCTCCGTAAGTACCCCATCCACCAATACTTTGGCGGGGGACTGGATAAGCTCCTTCAACCGTTCCAGTATCTTTCCGGCTTTGTATTCCTGAATGAAACCGATAATAGCATTGATAAAAACTATTATGAACATTATAGCGCCGTCACGGTAACTGCCGATGGCAAATGAAACTATTCCTGCTGCTATAAGCACAAGAACAAGCAGTTCCCGGAACTGCTTCAGAAAAATCATCAATTTTGGAACGGTTACATCTGATATTATCTCGTTGGAACCAGTCCGGGAACGGATCTTATCTGCAGCCTTCCTTGTTAATCCTTTTTCGGAAGATCCAAGGACATCGAGTGTCTTCCGGCCGGTCAAACGGTAAAACTCGGTATTCTTCATAAGCGCTGTTCTGGTGCTTTCATTCTGCATCCTATTAATATTTTTCCGATCCTAATGAATAACTGGTCAACGCGATGGAGATCAACATTCTCCGGATTTAGGTGGATCACTTTCTCCGTCGTTTAATCTCCTTGATGACAAATGGGATAATTTCAAAGAGGTCGCCCACAAAGCCGACATCGCAGAATTCGAAGATGGGTGCGGTTTCATCCTTATTAACAGCAAGGATTTTGCCTGCAGACTGCATTCCCACCCTGTGTTGAACCGCTCCGGATATCCCGCATGCGATGTAAGTTTTCGGCTGAACGGTTTTTCCGGTCTGCCCAACCTGATGCGGATACGAAACCCAGCCAGCGTCTATTGCAGCGCGGCTTGCACCGATGCTTCCGTCCAGAAGATTGGCAAGTTCCTGTAGAAGAGCGAAATTCTCAGGATTTTTCAGACCTCTTCCGCCCGATACGATCACCTCAGCCTCGGATATGTCCACTTCGCCCTCATCAAGAGGATTGAACTCCAGTACTTCTGTTCTGCTTACGAGGTCGGAAAGTGACAGTTCTATCTTCTCAATCACCCCGTCCCTGTTTTCATCGGGATCCATGGCTTTCATGACCCTGGGTCTTACGGTTGCCATCTGAGGCCTCGTATCCGAACATACAATTGTGGCCAGGATATTCCCTCCAAAGGCCGGCCTTGTCTGAAGGAGGCCACCAGAATCAGGGTCGATTGCCAATTCGGTACAATCTGCGGTAAGTCCGGTATTCAGGTTCTTTGCGATCCGGGGCATGAGGTCGCGCCCTGTAGTAGTTGCGGCAGCCAGCACAACCGCAGGTTTTTTCTCGGTTATCAGTCTTTCTGCAATTCTGGAGAACGGTTCTGTCCTGTAATGTTTAAGCTGAGTATCTTCCGCGATATATACAGTATCCGCTCCGTAACTGATGAGTTTTGCAGGCCAGTCGCCGGCTTCTTCAGTGAGAAGAACCACTGATACGGAGCTTTCATCTGCTTCGGCCAGCCTTCTGGCCTCTCCCAGGAGTTCCAGTGTGCTGTGATCAATCGTACCGTCACGCTGTTCAGCAAGCACCAGAATACCCGAATACTGATCTATCTCGGTTTCACCCGTTTCACCGATTCGGATAATAATAGCTCCGTAGGAACATGATGATTCGCAGGCGCCGCATAATGTACATTCATCACTGATAACAGCCAGGGAATCCTCCATTGCGATGGCTCCGAAAGGACATGCAGGTACACAAACGCCGCATCCTACACAGGTTTCCTTACGTACTTCAATACTTGCCATCACGTGACCTCCGAACCAAGGAGGGAGTCGACCAGGAGTTTGGCAAGATATTCTGAATCACCATGGTGAATTTCTCCATTTGAAATGATCTCAGGAGTTGTTATCGAAACGACCCTTGTAGGCGATCCATCGAGACCTACCTCATCCTCGGGAAGTTCAAGATCTTCCCTGCCCCATACAGGAATTTCGATCTTCCTGGATTTCATTTTTCCTCTGAGAGAAGGAAGTCTCGGAATATTGGCGTCTTTCAGTACAGTGATAACAACGGGAAGGGAGGATCTGATCACTTCGCAACCGCCTTCAACGTAGCGCTCAGCTACGATACTGTCCTGGTTCAGTTCCTGAACGAAACCCACGAAGGTAATTTGGGGCCAGTCAAGAGAAGCCGCTATACTGGGGCCTGTCTGGGCGGTATCTCCGTCTATGGCCTGTTTACCGGTCATGACGATATCAACATCACCCATTTTTTCCACAGCCTTCGCAAGCGTATGGCTGGTCGCCCAGGTATCAGCACCTGCAAATGCCCTGTCGGAAAGAAGAACTGCCTCATCAGCTCCCATGGAGACCGCTTCCCTGAGAACTGCTTCAGCCTGGGGCGGTCCCATTGTAATGACTGTTACTGTTCCGCCCAGTTCATCTCTCCACTTCATGGCTTCCTCAAGGGCATACTCGTCGAAGGGGTTCAGTATGGAGGGAATCCCCTCGCGGATAAGTGTGCCGCGCTCTTCGTCTATCCGGACCTCAGCGGTATCGGGAACCTGTTTTACTGCAACGACTATCCGCATTTTGCTACTTCCCTCTGGCGGCCGTTTCCTTAATCAGCGCAGAAGCTATCACGCTGCGCTGTATCTGGTTCGTACCTTCATATATCTGAGTGATTTTTGCATCCCGCATCATTTTCTCTACTGGGTACTCCTTCATATAACCGTAACCGCCCAGAATTTGAACGGCGTCCGTTGTAACTTTCATAGCTACATCGCTTGCAAATACTTTCGCCATGGCGGATTCCTTTTCGTATTTTCTGGCGTCCGAGTCAATCATCTTTGATACACCGTACACAAGAGCCCTAGCAGCTTCAACCTGTGTAGCCATGTCAGCAAGCATGAACTGAATTCCCTGAAAGGAATCGATCCTCTGACCGAACTGTACCCTTTCGGAGGCGTACTTTGCCGCCTCATCGAGGGCTCCCTGTGCAATGCCGACAGCCTGCGCAGCTACTCCGGGCCGTGATTTGTTCAAGGTTTTCATGGCTACCAGGAATCCATGGCCTTCTCTTGCGATGAGGTTTGAAGCGGGGATCCGGCAATCCTCGAAAATCAGTTCCATGGTCGAGGATGCCCTTATACCCATCTTATCCTCTTTTTTACCGTAGCTGAATCCGGGGGTACCCTCTTCAACTATGAAGGCGGAAAGCCCTCTTGCTCCTCTGGATGGATCGGTCTGGGCTATAACCGTGTATATCTGGGCTTCCCCGCCGTTTGTAATCCACTGTTTGGTGCCGTTGAGCACGTAGCTGTCTCCATCTTTCACTGCTTTTGTCTTCACTCTTCCTGCATCACTTCCGGCTTCGGACTCCGTGAGGGCGAAAGCCGCAAGATGTTTTCCTGAGGCAAGGTCGGGAAGGTACTTCTTCTTCTGTTCTTCGGATCCTGAAATAAGAATCGGCATAGCACCCAGTGCATTGGCCGCATAAGATACAGCAACTCCGCCGCATGCTTTGCTCAGTTCCTCAGTTGCCACGGTGAGAGCCATAGAACCTCCACCAAACATTTCTGCAGAACCACCGAATTCTTCGGGAATATAGATACCGCAGAGATCACTATCGGCCATTACCTTAATGATCTCGCGAGGAAACCTGTTTTCCTCATCCAGCTCCGCGCGGACAGGAAGTATGTACTTCAAAGCTATTTCAGCGCAAAGTTCCTTTATATCATTGAGCTCTTCAGAAAGATAATAATTCACTTTAAACCATCCTCTCGAGTTTTTTCAACGCCCTTTGCGCAGCCTTCTCTCGTGCTGCCTTGCGGGTAGTTCCGGTTCCCTTCCCCGCATATTTCCCCTCAATCCTGACTCCAATTGTGAAAACAGGATCATGATCCGGACCACTCCTGCTGATCAGTGAGTATTCAGGAAGCTTCAGTCCCTCTGCCTGACAGTATTCCTGAAGCTCACTGCGGGCATCTGACAGTGGGCCAGAATCATCTGACTGCTTGAGAATCTCTCTCGTAATAAATTCCCTGGCTGACTGAAGTCCTGAGTCAATATATATAGCACCGATCAGGGATTCAACAACGTCAGCTGCCATGGATTCGAGTGCACCGCCAGAACTCACAAAACTCCTGCCTACATGGGCCAGACTGTCGAGACCCAGCCTCCTGCCATGCTCTGACAGATTACCTTTCTGTACGATCCTTATCTTCCTCCTGGTCAGAACTCCCTCCGGTTCATCCGGAAACTCCAAAAGGAGATACTCTCTTGTTACAAGTTCCAGAACAGCATCACCCAGAAACTCAAGCCTTTCATAATCGCTTCCGGGACAGCTTGAATTTGTTACGGAACTGTGAGTCAATGCCTTTACCAGAAGACTGTGGTCGCTGAAGCGGTATTTCAGTATCTCTTCAGCCTCAGCCACCGGATCACCGGTCATAAGATTACTTTCCTATGTACTTCTTCAGGGCAATCGTAACATTATGCCCGCCGAAACCCAGTGAATTTGAAAGGGCGTGCATGATATCGGCTTTTCTTGCCTGTCCAGGTACATAATCGAGATCGCAGCCTTCATCAGGATTCTGCAGAGTGGCGGTTGGAGGCAGAATACCGTCCCGCAGCGCGAAAGCGGTGAATATCGCCTCTACAGCACCGGCGGCCCCCAGCATGTGTCCTGTAACCGACTTGGTGGAGGAAACAGGAGTTTTCATAGCGTTCTCGGTACCAAGCGCAGTTTTTATAGCTATTGTTTCGTTAATGTCGTTCAGGAGTGTGGATGTCCCGTGGGCGTTGATGTAGCCAACGTCCTCCGGTTTAATCCCGGCATCCTGCATGGCCAGCTTCATTGCCCTTGCTGAACCTTCCCCGTTTTCAGCAGGTGCTGTTATATGAAATGCGTCACAGGTCATTCCAGATCCTGCTACTTCAGCGATAATTTTCGCGCCGCGTTTCAAGGCATGATCCAGTTCTTCCAGCATAATAACAGCGCCGCCCTCGGATAGAACAAAACCGTCACGGTCGCGGTCAAAGGGTCGGGAAGCGGTTTGCGGATCGTCATTTCTTGTGGAAAGTGCCTTAAGCTGGCAGAATCCTCCCACACCGGTCAGGGTGAGCGGGGCTTCTGAGCCACCCGCAAGAATGGCATCCACCCTTCCCAACCTGATCATATCCACTGCTATCGCAATGGCATGACCGCTGCTTGCACAGGCGGTTACAGTTGAAAAATTCAGACCCTTTGCTCCAACATCAATTCCCACTCTTCCGGCAGCGATATTACTTATCATCATTGGGCAGAAGAAAGGGTTGATCCTGTTGACACCTCGTTCAAGTGCTACTTTATGCTCTCGTTCGAGGGTTGTAATACCGCCAATTCCAGATCCTATGATAACACCGAGTCTCTCCGGATCGATGTTGTTTTCTATGCCGGATTCAGTAAAGGCTTCCCGGGCTGCTACCATGGCAAACTGAGTATACCTGTCGGTCCTCTTTGCCACTTTCCTGTCCAGATAATCGAGTGGATCGAAATCCTTCACTTCTCCAGCTATTTGACTGGTGAAATCCTCGGGATCAACGATAGTCATTCTCCGGATTCCACTTTTGCCGGATATAGCGTTTTCCCAATTTTCAGAAGCCGTTTTTCCTATGGGTCCAATAACACCGGCTCCAGTAATTACAACACGCTTATGCATAGAATCAATCCTCTGTCCTTAAGAAATAAACGCTCTACAATCCATCTTTACAGTACCGCACCGCAGTGTACTGACTGCGGTGCGTTTCATTCACTAGAATCAACGATTATTGATCGAGGTCTTTTGCTCTCAGATACTCGATCACTTTACCAACCGTGGTTAGTTTTGTAGCCTCATCTTCATCGATTCGAAGGCCGAAGGCATCTTCAAAACCCATAATGAGTTCGTACTGATCAATTGAGTCAGCTCCAAGATCAGTATCAAATTGTGCTTCCAATGTTACCTGCTCGGGTTTTACACCAAGCTTATCAATTATTATCTCGGTTACACGGCTCTCAAGTGACATATTCAAATTCCTTTCTCACGTTGTCAATCCACCATCTACCGGAAGTACTACCCCGGTAATATAAGAAGAAACATCATCAAGTAGAAAATGTACCGCATCGGCGATATTTTCAGGCTGGCCCATTCTCTTCATCGGAACCCTGCCTGCATAATCTTCCCTTACTTTCTCTGAAAGATCCCTGGTCATTTCCGTTTCGATAAATCCCGGGGCTACGGCGTTTACGCGGATATTCCTGGCTGCAAACTCCCTGGAAAGAGACCGCGTAAGGCCCAGAAGACCGGCTTTCGTTGATACATAATTAACCTGTCCAGGTGCACCGAGCAGAGCTACAACGGAAGAAATATTGACAATGGACCCTTCTTTCTGCCGGAGCATGCCGCGAGAAAACGCCCTGCACATCAGGAAAGCGCCGGTAAGATTAACATTGAGGACAAGGTCCCAGTCTTTCTTATCCATTCGCATAATAAGCCCATCGCGCGTAATACCCGCATTGTTAACAAGCCCGAATACAGATCCTTCTTCCTTCTCGATCCTGCTGGCGGTTTCCGCAACCGCGTTCTCATCGGTAATATCAAGGACCCAGGGGCTGAAGGAATTTCCGAGTTTATCGGATGCCGTCATGAGATCATCCTCAAGAATATCACAACCCGCAACTGACCAGCCGGATTTCACAAGTTTTTCAGAAATCGAATACCCGATACCCCTTGCAGCACCGGTCACCACAACAAGTTTATTCATCACAACACCCCCTCTTATTTCTACCAGTGCAGTATCATTCCGCCCCATGTAAGCCCGGCACCGAAAGCAGCAAGAACCACCGTACTTGAATCCTTTATCGTGTTGTCCCTCACGGCTTCATCAAGGGCCATGGGAATGGAAGCCGCAGATGTGTTCCCATATTTCTGGATATTTATGTAAACCTGTTCAGGTCTAAGTTCAAGTGCTCTGGCTGTTGCGTCGATTATTCTCAGGTTCGCCTGGTGGGATACAAGGAGATCAACGTCTTTTTTCTCCGTGCCATCCATCTTAAGGGCTTCCATGCATGAATCATGCATTGCCCTTACCGCGTGCTTGAAAATCCTTGAGCCGTTCATCTTGATAGTATGCTCGTTCTTATCAATGGTTTCCTGCGCAGCCGGTTTCCTCGTCCCTCCTGCAGGCTGCAGCAGGTGTTCACCCAGGGAGCCATCACTTCCCCAGTGATACCCTCCCAGTCTTCCGCCTGGTCCCTCCGATGATACGGCAACAGCCCCTGCCCCATCACCAAAAAGAATGCAGCTTGATCTGTCGTTCCAGTTGGTGATCTTGGTCAGGCAGTCGGAGCCTACTACTATCATTCTATCCATCATTCCGGACTCAATGAATGCCTTTGCCTGCACCAGTCCGTAAATAAAAGCAGTACATCCCGCTTCAAAATCGTACGCGGGAATCTTTCCCATACCGAGTCTGTCAGCAACCAGCGCCGCAGTTGAAGGAAAATAGTAATCAGGTGTGACAGTTCCCACAATAATGCCCTGGACATCCTCCGGCTTCCATCCCGCCATCTTCATGGCATTCATAGTGGCCACGACCACCAGGTCGGAGGTTGCTGTGGAATCGTCGGTTTTCCGGCGTTCCTTAATGCCGGTCATTTTTGTAATCCACTCATCTGAAGTGTCAATTATTTTCTCAAGATCGGCATTTGTGATTAGACCATCCGGGACATGATGCCCTGTTCCAACAATATAAGCGTTCCTGCTCACAGTATCTCCAATCTCAAGTTATCGTACGACCGATCTCCTGCCGGATTCTGTCGCTTACCCCGCTTCGATAAAAATCGCATGCAGCAACGATGGCGTTCTTTATCGCCTTCGCGGTACTGCTGCCGTGTGCTACTATGGAAACTCCGTTCAGCCCAAGCAACGGAGCCCCTCCGTACTCGGCTGAATCCAGTCTTTCCCAGAGCTTTGAAAAGGAATGTCTCATCAGGAGATACCCGGCTCTGGATGCCCAGTGGCGTTTCATCTCCAGGTAGAGTGATCCTCCCACAAGATCGGCTATCGATTCAAAGGTCTTTAGAAGAATATTCCCTGTAAACCCATCGCAAACAATAACATCGGCTTCTCCTTTGAGTATACCGTCACCCTCTATATTACCAAGGAAGTTAAGATTGGAATCTTCCAGCATTCCGTATACATCCTGATTCACCTGAGGACCTTTGGTTCTTTCATGGCCTACGTTAAGCAGTGATATCCTGGGGTTATCAATACCAAAAACACACTTCGAATAAGCCTCTCCCATAAGGGCAAACTGAAACAGCTGTTTTTTATTGCAGCCGATGTTGGCTCCTACATCCAGCACAACTATGGGATTGCTCTGGGTTGGAATGGTGGCAGCTATTGCAGGCCTTGGAACACCTTCTATTCTTCCAAGTGCAAATAGGCTGGCAGCCATCATGGCTCCGGTATTACCGGCACTAACCATGCCCTGTACGATGCCTTTCTTCTGAAGCCCCGCCATGACAAGCATGGAGCTGTCCGGTTTGCTCTTGAGAGCTTCAGCGGGATGGTCATCCATGGTTATCACCTGGGAAGCGTGTTGTATGGTTATGGACAGTTTGGCTCCTTTGTTTCGGGAAAGAAGCCTTGAAAGCACATCTCTGTCTCCGACCAGCAGGATAGACACATTTTCTGTGGTTGATCTGCTGCAGTCTCTGAAGAACTCAACCGCCCCATGCACTATCACTGCAGGGCCATTATCCCCCCCCATGGCATCGACGGCAATAGTGAGCGGCTCAGGCAACTGCGGAACCAATCAACAGGATGGAATTCAGAAGATTACCCCTCTTCCGGCGCGATGACCTGTCTGCCATCGTAAAAACCGCAGTGCCTGCAGACCCTGTGCGGAATCCGAGGCTCACCGCACTGGGGGCAATTGCTGGTAGATTTCTCTTTCAGTGCATCGTTTGCTCTTCGTTTATCTCTTCTTGTAGACGAATGTCTTCTTTTTGGTACAGGCATAATTCCTTCTCATTTCCTCTATGTCACGTCAATGACTATTTCTCTTTGATTAAATACAGAATGCTATACAGAATATACTCAATTATAACATATTCCGGCACAGTCAGGAGAGCACAGCGGTTTACCGGGGATTGAGAGTAAAACTGCTTCCTGGACGGCAGCGAATATGTCCAGCTTGCCGGATTGTGGTATCACTTCTCTCTGTTCATCGGATGCCGGGTCAGGACTCCAGGTGTACTCCCTGTAGATTTCCTCACTGATACTGAAGCTGACCGGTTCAAGGCATCTCGCACAGGGTGTTTGGAACTGCGCATCAAACCAGCCGCTGCACAGAACAGCGTCGTCTCCATAATCAACCATAAGTTCCAGTGTACCTTTACTCTCGGAGGGCTCCAGATCTTCAATATTCCATTCGACCTTATCAAGAGGTATGATGAATACTCCTCTGTTTATACCCCGGGAAAGGCTCTTAAGGTCGATCACCAATTCAACGGTATCGAGTTTCATACAGTATTTTTCATGCTGTGAAATTCTGAAGTTACTTTTTCAATAATATCGTCTCTTCTCTCAGAGGAATCGGACTGGACGTATATCCTGGCAAGCGGTTCCGTGCCTGAAAGCCTTATGAGTACCCAGTCTCCGCCTTCCAGTATCATCCGTACGCCATCCGTCCGGTCGACAGAATCAACAGTCAGTCCCGCTATCTCAGATGGATCAGATCCGAAATAGTTCTCCGCGATGTGTTCTCCGAGAAAACCATCAAGGTGAAGGTCAACGCGCGATACATAAACCCTGCCGTACTTCTTCCAGAGGTCATCCAGCTGCGCGGCAAGGCCCCTGCCTCCGGCGCAAACCATTTCCGCTGCAAGAAGGCATGCAAGTATTCCGTCCTTCTCAGGAACATGATCTAAAATAGACAGTCCGCCACTTTCTTCACCAGCAAGAATCACACCCCCTCCAAGCATCTCCGCTCCCAGGTACTTGAATCCTACTGGAGTTACTACGGTTTCAAGACCGTGATCCCGGGCGATTCTGTCTATGAGGCTGCTTGTGGTTATCGATCTGACAACTGTTCCCGTATACCCCTTAACTTCAACAAGATAATTCAGAAGGAGGGGAAGGAAATCATGTGGTGAAACAAATTCACCATTCTCGTCAATTATCCCGAATCTGTCTGCATCCCCATCGGTTGCCACGCCCAGGGAGGCTCCGCTGGAAATAACCTCGAGTGCAAGATCGGCAGTACCGCTTTCCCCGGGTTCAGGATGCTGTCTACCGGCAAAAAGAGGGTCTCTCGTCCCGTTCAATACGCGAATGGAAGCTCCAAGTTCAACCAGAATACGGTCAAGAAGACCCGATCCTGCTCCGGAAAACGCGTCGTATACAACTTTCAAACCGCTGTTTGTGAACACTTCAGGGTTCAGATACTTCTGAATATCCCTTGAATAGTCATTTCTCAGATCCTTTGATACGACCGAACCGGAACCTCTTTCAGGTTTTCCTCCCGCTTCAATCATTTTTTCAATCGATGCTGTCAAATCGCTGTCAGCGGGACCGCCATGCCATGGACTGAATTTTATTCCGTTGTAAAGCGGGGGGTTATGGCTTGCTGTGAAATTGATAACGCCGCCGTGACCACCCTTTCTGCAGGCATGAGAGAGAACGGGTGTAGGGCAGGGTCCACAGGAAAGTAAAACATCGAATCCGTATCCGGCCATCCGGTCGGCTGTGGATTCAGATAGCTCCGGAGAAAGAAACCTGCAATCACCGCCGATTACGATACTGTTTCGCCCTTCCCCTCGCAGCTGCAGTCCGATTGCGTCCACCACACGGTTAACTCTGTCCCATGTAAACTCCCGTGCAATGATACCCCGCCACCCGGAAGTTCCGAATCTAATTTGCATTACTCCCCGTCCCTGAAATACTGCAGGGCTCGCTGGACCGTTTCATCATGAGGGGTCATCATTCTATAGTACATCTCCCGATCCCACGTTCTTGCTGCGATCTCGGTGAAAAGGGACCGTTCTATGTAAAACAGGTTATCGCTGAATTCACCTTCCTCCCATTCGAAGCCCTCTTCAGTGAGATAACTTCTAAAATTGGCGACACACGCACTGTCAGGCCAGAAATCGGTTTCAATATCATGCTCGAGCACATAATCAGTAGCATATTTGAAGAACACTGATGCGGCATAAAGTTCAATTGGAAGCGAGCCGGTTATTTCATGTGTTTCCACCGTGATATCGGGTGCGATCCCCCAGTTCTCAAGTGTATCCTCTTCGCCGCCGTTCTGGAAATCATCGTCAAGTGTTCTGTCAATACTCCTGCCATTCGGAGTGAAATACCGAGCGGTTGTCAGTTTAACACCATAATGTCCGAGATTAGGAAATTCGCCAAGGTCCATCAGGGTCTGAACCGATCCTTTTCCGTAGGTTCTGGTTCCGATGAGGATGGCTGCATTGTTATCCTGAAGCGCGCCGGCGACTATCTCAGATGAACTGGCGCTTCCACCGTCGACCAGGACAACAAGGTCACCATTGAAACTCATTCCGCTTATTGTGTAGTAATTGTCTTCACCTACCGCATTTCCCCTGGTGGAAACCACAAGTGTACCGGATGGGAGAAAGAAATCGGTTACGTCCACAGCAGCCGAGAAGAGCCCTCCTGCGTTACCCCTCAGATCAAGTATCAGATTTTCAGCACCCTCCTCAGCAATGTTCCGAAGAGCATTCCTGACTTCCTTCCTGGTCTCTTCTCCAAACCTGGAAAGGCGAATATATCCAGTCTCATCATCTATCATGAACGAGGCAGGAACGGAGGGCAGATCGATTACATCCCGTTCTATTTCAAAATCGAGGGAATCCGGCAACCCGGGCCGGACAACGGTAAGATCAACCGTACTGCCCCGGGGTCCTCTTATCTGCATGACAGCTTCAGTTGTTGTCAGGCCTGTTGTTGAAACACTGTTGATCTCAACGATCTTATCTCCTGCCTTCATACCCGCTCTGAATGCGGGAGTACCTTCAACTGGAGAAATAACGGTCAGCCATTCATCCCTGATACCGATTGTTATTCCGACCCCCTCAAAAGAACCCGACAGCTGTATCCGAAGATTCTCGTAATCATCGGGATTAAGAAGAATGCTGTTAGGGTCAAGGGATTCGAGCATCCCTCTGAGGGCAGCCTCTATGAGTTCCTGTGAATCAACGGAGTCTACATAGGTTATGGATGTTCTTGAGAAAACGTTCATGAACAGTTCAAGGGATGAATTGGTAGAAACAGAGTCGTACGCTATGGCGGAGGGAAGAATCATCAATCCACCTGTGACCAAAAGCCCGATGGCAAGAACTATAGTAACCCAGCCTGGCAGGAATTTTTTCATTTATCCGTCTCCCCCGTCATTTTTGCCTTAAAATAATGCTCATTACTCTGTTTTCAATAAGTCGATCCTGAAGATCCGGTTCCTGCGCCGCATCAATAACAAAGTACCTGGCCTCCATCGAAGCAAGTTCGAGATAGATCTGTCTTACACGTCTATGAAAAGAGATTTTCTCAAGTTCAATTCTGTCCTTTTCCCTCCCCTGTCTTCTCAACCGCGCGAAGCCTTCCTCAGGATCAAGATCAAGAAGAATCGTCAAGTCCGGTACAAGACCACCTGTAGCAAGGCTGTCAGCATCCTTTACGGGTTTCTCCGGAAGGCCGCGTCCTCCTATCTGATAAGCAAAAGTGGCGTCGGAGTAACGTTCACAGATCACATTAATACCCTCCTGAAGCGCTGGTCTTATTACTAGATCAACATTTGATGCCCTCGATGCGAGGTACAGCATCAGTTCAGTAAGAGGAGAAACAAGGAGTTCCGGGTCCAGAAGCAGTGAACGGATCCTCTCGGAGGCCGGCGGACCTCCAGGTTCCCGGGTATGAAGAACTGAAATACCGCTTCGTTCAAGGCTGCGTATAAGTTTTCGGCACCGGGTGGATTTGCCGGCTCCCTCAACACCTTCAAATGTAATGAAGCTGCCTAGGAAGCCGGTATTACAGCTCTTCAAGATCTATTTCTTAGGCTTCTTTTCGGAAGCCGGTTTTTCCTGCTTCTCCTGGTGATACTGTTCAATATACTCCTCTGTCATCCTCCTGCATTGATCATCGTAATACTGCACAGGAGGTGTCTTGAAGAAGTAGGACGAGGGAGCTTCGATAGCCCCGGACAGACCATTATCGAGTGCAAGTTTAGCGCACCTGACCGCATCGATTATCACTCCCGCGGAATTAGGGCTGTCAACCACTTCCAGCTTGGCCTCAATATTGATGGGAACATCTCCGAAGCTTGTGCCTTCCATCCGGATGTAGCACCATTTCCTGTCATCCAGCCATGGAATGTAATCACTGGGACCGATGTGTACGTTTCTTGGCTCAAGACCCCCTGGAAGCTGGGAAGTCACGGCATTGGTTTTGGATATCTTCTTACTCTCAAGTCTTTCACGTTCAAGCATATTAAGGAAATCGGTATTACCGCCTACGTTCAGCTGGTAGGTACGGTCAAGCCTTACACCCCGATCTTCGTACAGACGGGTCATTACCCTGTGAAGGATCGTGGCACCGACCTGGCTTTTAATATCATCACCCAGGACAGGAAGTCCGCGATCACGGAATCTCTTCTGCCAGTATGCCTCACTTGCTATGAATACCGGTATGGCATTCACGAATGCGCAGCCGGCATCAAGAATCTGTTCCACATACCACTTAGTTGCCTCTTCACTGCCAACAGGCAGATAACTGACCACCACGTCGGTTTTTGTTTCTTTGAGTATTCCGACTATATCGGATGTTGGTCCGGGTGCCTTCTTGATGACTTCCTTGAGATACTTTCCAAGACCGTCGTGTGTCATACCTCTGTGTACTTTGACTCCGAGCTTCGGTACATCGCAGAGTTTTACTGTACAGTTCGGATCGGCCAGGATGGCTTCACTGAGATCTTTTCCAACCTTTGTAACATTGATGTCGAAAGCAGCTGAAAATTCCACATCACTGATGTGATATCCTCCCAGATTTACATGCATCAAACCGGGAACCTTATCGGTTTCCTTTGAATTCCTGTAGAACTCCACACCCTGTACAAGACTGCTGGCACAATTTCCCACACCGATGATCGCGACTCTCACTTTTTTTGACATTCATAGCCTCCCTGAATGGATAGAACAAATTTACTGACGGTTAATCGAGATTTCATTCCTTTTCCAGTGAAATCCCTCTACCATCCCTGAATACTTTAACAAACCGCTGTCCCGCAGTAAACCATGATCCCGCAGTAAGAATGATCAGCATAATTACCAGAGCCTGGGTACCCCACAATCCTGCGGCCACAAGACCGGCCATCAGCAGTACAAGCCTTTCCATCCGGGTGAACACACCCACGGAACAGGAAAGGTTAAGACCTTCAGCCCTTGCCCTGATGTAGCTTACCATAAATGAGCCTCCTATTGCAGCCGGTACAAGGTAAACCAGGACATGGTGAGCTTCTCCAGCTTTTCCCGCAAGGAGTGCTCCGAAAATAAGAACTTCGCCGATGCGGTCACAGCATGAATCAAAAACCGCGCCAGCTTTGCTGGCCAT
>JAUWSQ010000074.1 GCA_030609965.1 Candidatus Fermentibacterota bacterium | reverse complement strand
TCTTAATTACACTCATGTCTATACGATGAGTTACCATAATACAAGGACTAAAAGCGTTTCTGTATACGCAATTGGGTAACTTGAGATAGAGTTTACTAAATCAACTCAATCAGGCAGGAGTTAATGCTTTCTACATCAAAATACCAGAAGCCTGAACCATCATTTTGTAAACCGCAGTAGATTGGTCCAGACAGTCTATTTATATAGGATATCATGATATTAGATAACCATAATATTTTCCTATCTGGATTGAATAAAACAAATTTGCCATAAATACTTGGATATTCAAAAGGTAAATATCCCAGAATGTATCCATTATCTGATATAGAGAGTACACTGAGATGAACGGGCATTTCTCGATCAGCTCTGGAATTACTAATTTCGATATAATCTTCCAGTGCAAAGATATTATCACGTATAGATATTATTATTGAACCTACAGTTGCTTCTGTAACGAAGCATAATGCCAGGTTTGAATCTGATTCGCTGAATATCGGATCATGTATATGTTCCACAAAATCAAAGCGAGCGCATTGAGTACCGTCTGCAGTACTGATAACCTGCAGCTTATCAAAATCAGTGATAACTAAGTAGGATCCGTCATTCGAAATAAGAAACTCCCTGATGTTTAACTGCCAGAACTCATGCTGTTCGAACAATTCCCTATTCCACAAAAGATTCCCCTGCATATCGTATGCACGCAAACTGTCGTAGGTGGTTGAGTACATACGGTCACCTGCATTCGATAAACCTACATTTCGACCCCAGCTGAAGTCGTCCCTGGAAAGAATGCAGTTGAGATTGGAATCGTACATCCTGAGATAGGTGGATTGTTTCACAAGAACTGTTCCGAAGTTGGTCACATAGATGAGAGGATCCCCAGGTAACCCAATCTCTCGTGAGAACAGAGGAATTGATTTGACAGTACTCTCAGTAAGATCGAAGAGAATAAGCTTTTCATCATGATAACAGTTTCCCAGCAAGTACCGCCTGTCCGGAGAAAAGGTTATTCCCCAGATGTCGCCGGAATATGGAATGCTATTTACTACGGCATCACCCTCAAGCAGAAGAACGAAGTTCTTGTCAACGAGAACAGTGTGCCATTCAAATCCTTCCTCCGATTCGGCCTCATACACTGTACCTATATCTAACTCCAGCGGATCGACCAGATCCATGACATTGATGCTCCATTCCGTAGCGATGCGGATATCGGGTGAGGTCCAGCTTGATTCAGAGGTAATTGCAGGCGGGATAACAAGCATGATCAGGCTGATGATGTTAACAACCATTTATCCTTCTTTCGATATTAATGGATATCCGACCCCAGTAGGCAGCTATTCCTTTGTATAAGGTGGTTTTAACCCCTTCAGCATTGGGTAGTGCCTGATATTGAGTGTCTTCAGATCCAGTTCCTCATGCTCTGCTGTTGCAGCTATTATAGCATCAGCGATACCGACACCATGGGACTTTGCGTAATCTCGCTTATAAAGACCCCCCAGTCTTGCGATCTTCTGAGAAACAGGAGCAATGCGGCAAAAAGAGATGAAATCATCCAGGGTAGCAAGTTCCCGTTCGCCCTTTACGCCTGCATACAGTTCTGCAACCACTATTGAAGACAGCACGATACCACCTTCGCAACCCTTAACGAGAGATACAGCTTTTCCATAACCTCGCAGAAAATCAACCATTACGTCGGTGTCGATGAAAATCGGTCTGGACATGCTGTCAGTCCCTGTCCCAGGACTGACGGAAAGCTCTGAAATCGGGAAGATCATCCCGATTCCTCCACATTCCCGCTGCATTATCCATGACTGCCCGATACCTGACCTCATCAAACAGAATCAGGAACCGATCAATAGCTTCGCGGATCAGCTCACTCTGCTTCCTGCCACTGCTCTTGGCAAGTGCAACTAAACCAGCCCGCTCCTCTTCTGTCAGATATATCTGCGTGCGCACCATGTATTACCTCCATGTAATGTATACATCATGCTAATACATTACTCCAATAATGTCAAAGCTATCTGCTTGCTCTGGATTACTTATAGATACTGATCACTCTACATATCAATTATCGTGTTATAATTTCCAGCGTAATAAATCTGGAAAGCCGTCATAGATGAAAGGCAGGTTATGAAGATTTTCGCGATAGGTGACCTGCACCTTTCCCATGCGAGCGGGAAGCCTATGGATATCTTCGGGGATCACTGGAAGGACCATCATCAGCTGATCGAGAAGAACTGGAAAGAACTGGTCACGGAGAACGATCTGGTGCTGCTGCCCGGAGACCTTTCCTGGGCCATGAAACTCGATGAGGCAGCTCCGGATCTGAACTGGCTCGGAGAGCTGCCCGGCAGGAAGATCATTACAAAGGGCAATCATGATTACTGGTGGTCATCCCTCTCGCAGATTCTAAAAGTACTGCCGCCCGGTATAATTCCTCTTCAGCATACTGCATTCGATGCGGTAACAGCTGTAGTTACCGGTACTCGGGGGTGGATCAGTCCTCTGTTCGAGGAGTACGATGTAGAGAAGGATGAGAAGATCTACAGGCGAGAACTTCACAGGCTTGGTCTGGCACTGGAATCTGCCGCTGAGATAGGAATCGGAGGAAAACCGCTGATAGTCATGATGCATTACCCCCCGGTTGTTTCAGGGAAAACTACCGAGTTCTCGCAGATGCTGTCCGAGGGGGGTGCGGATATTTGCATATACGGTCATATTCACTGCTCCCCCGGTCAATGGCCCCGGGGGCTGGATGTCGAAATTGATGGTGTGAAGTACATGAACGTTTCCGCTGATTATCTTAATTTCAGACCGATGAGGATTATTTAGCAATGATTGTGAATGCGTCAGCTCTGGGCATGAGATTCGGAGCCGAAGATATTTTCGAGAATGTCAGTTTTACCATCAACCGGGGCGACAGGACTGCCCTGGTCGGGGTTAACGGCGCAGGGAAAACCACTCTTCTGAAAATTCTCATGGGAGAGCTTGACCCCGCATCGGGAGATTTTCACGTATCCGGAGGAGTAAGAATTGTTCACCTGCCCCAGCAGATGAGCAGATTTCCGGATGGACCGTTGCTGGATCCAGTCTGCAGAGAAGCTGGAGAAGCTGCAAGGGCTCTTGAACAGATGCGCATGATCCATGCTGACCTTGAAAATACCGATGACAGTGGCAGGCAGAAGCAGCTTCTCGATAAATTATCGAGCGCGCATGACATTGCCGACTCAACGGACGCTTTCAATATCGGGAGCAGGGCGGAGAAGGTTCTTTCAGGTCTGGGATTTACCGTTGATGATTTCTCAAAGCCCATGGAAGATTTTTCAGGGGGTTGGAGGATGAGGGGGCAGCTCGCGTCTCTCCTTCTTTCGGACCCTGACCTCCTGCTGCTGGACGAACCTACGAACCACCTCGACCTCGAAGCAAGAATCTGGCTTGAGGAATACTTAAGAAAATTCAAAGGTGCCGTCTGGGTTATTTCACATGATCCGGGATTTCTCGATCGCGTTGTATCCCGTGTATTCGAGCTGGAGTTCGGAGAGCTGTCCTCGTATACCGGCAATTACTCCTTCTACGAATTGAAGAAGAGGGAGGATATCTCCCGAAGGGAGAAGCAGGCAAAACATCAGACTGAACAGATTGAAAGAATCACGCGGTTCATAAAGAGGTTCAAGGCAACCGAAAGCAAGCGTTTTCAGGTGCGCAGCCGCGAGAAGATGCTGGAGAAGATAGAAGTGATACAGACCCACAGGAATCCGGGTCATATGCGACTTCGATTCCCCGATCCTCCAAGAAGCGGTAAAGTCGTAGCCCGTCTGGAAGATGTGTCAAAGAGGTACGACAGACCTGTTTTCAATGATGTGAACCTTGAAGTTATAAGGGGAGAGCGTATCGGCATCGTCGGAAAGAACGGCGAGGGAAAATCAACACTCTCGAGGATACTTGCCGGAGTTGAAAACCCGACCGCGGGAAGCCTCGTAATCGGATCCGGTGTTGCATCAGGTTTTTACACTCAGGAGGTAGACCAGAATCTGGATCCGGGACTCAGTCTTCTCGAACAGCTTGCTATTATCAGCCCTTCAAGTTCCGACAAAGAGCTTCGAAGCATACTTGGCGGTTTCCTTTTTACGGGAGACGATGTTTTCAAGAAAACAGGGATTCTCTCCGGCGGAGAGAAGAGCCGTCTTGCGCTTGCAAGAATTCTGCTGAGTCCTGTCAACTTCCTGATACTGGATGAGCCAACCAACCACCTTGATATTTTCTCTCGGAACGTGCTGAGTGAAGCCCTTGAGAAGTATCCGGGAACACTGGTTCTTATCAGCCATGACGAGCAGCTTCTTTCGAACCTGGTGGAGAAGGTATACGAAGTTCAGAATGGTGGAATCAATCTCTTTGACGGCTCTTTCGATTACTATCTTCGCAAGAAGCAGGAGAGGATTCGAAGAATGTTCGAATCTGCGAAGAGTGTTTCAACCTCCGGTAAATCACCGAGAGAGGCGGAAAGGGAAAGAAAACGGCGCGAAGCTGAACAGCGCAAAGCTCTGTACGCCAGCCAAAAAAAGATCCGGACCAGTATAAACAGAATTGAAAGAAAACTTCTTCCACTTGAAGAAAAGCGGGAAGAACTGGAAGGTCTTCTACAGGATCCCGAAATCATCTCTGACAGTACCAGACTTGTAAACCTTCAGAAGGAGCATGCCTACGTCTGCCAGGAAATCCAGGATTACGAGAAGATGTGGGATGAACTTGCCAGTGAGATGGACACCTGAAACTGAGAGTACCGGTGTTATCTCCTAGTTACCCTGATGTTCTCTTAGTTGAACAAGTGCCTCTTCAACAGCTGCTCTGTTAGGAGAGTCAGGCTCCAGACGCAGATACGTTTCCATCTCGTTAATAGACTTATCGACCAGCCCCTGACCGGCATAGATGATTCCCAGGTTGTAATGAGCATCCGCATAGTCGGGATTGACTCTTATAGCATTCTCCCACTCGATGCCGGCTTCATCATACAGATCAAGTCCAGTATAGGCGACGCCCAGATTATAGTATGCTTCTGCATAATCTGGATTGATCCTTATGGCTTCCTCATACTTGGAAACAGCCTCACTTAAACGATTCTGTGCTGCATAGATTACTCCGATATTATAGTGAGCCTCAGCATTATCCTGATCGATTTTCAGTGTCTCCTCAAACTCGGCAATCGCCTCATCATTCATGTTTCCATCGCTGTATATGCCTCCCAGCGCGTTGTGTACATGAGCATTGCCTGGATCGATCCGGATAGCTTCTTCGTACTCTTCGATCGCATCGTCTATGCGCCCCAGCTCCGAGTAGACATATCCAAGACGACCGTGTGCTTCGGCATGTTCCGGATCAAGCCTGATGACTTCCAGAAACTCTGTAACTGCCATGTCCAGTTCTCCCAGCTGAGCGAACTCGATTCCCTTCTCCATGTGTTCGCTGGTAGAAGAAGATGTTTCCCCGCACGCAGAGATCATTACAATCCCCAATGCCGCAATTATTAAAAACATACGAATCAATATCTGATGCTTCATCATTGTCCCTCCCTTTTCTTTCCGGTATCACCGGAATTATCGCTGAATCAAGAATACCAGGGATTGGCTTGTCCTGTCAATGCGATGAAGAACTGATGAACAATCAGAATAGTATCGAATCCTCCTGCATAGTATATTGTTATGAATTATTCTCCCAACGATTTGGCAGAGCCAGGAGGGGCTGATTTGATTAAGATATTCTTTGCAGCGGGAGCGGTTATCTTTCTAGGCTTGATGGCAGCCTGCGGTCAGGTTGAGCAGGTGAATTCAGATATCTCGGGTACCTGGGAGGGTTTCATTTCCATCTGTGATATCGAGCTCGATATAAACGTCTATATCATCATCGATGAGCAGGGATCGTACAGCGCGAGCATTGACATTCCCTTGCAGTCGGCGTTTGGGCTGGAACTCATGAACGTACGCGTCAACGGTGACAGTATCGGGTTCGATCTGCCCTCGAATCTTGGTGTTGCTTCGTTTACAGGACTGGTAGATGGCGATCTGATAAGTGGTGCGTTCAACCAGAGGGGAGTAACTGAGAGTTTCGAGCTGCGTCGCACATCTGAGGCCGCTATGGAAGACATCCCTTACACCGTTACCGAGGTAACCATTACTGGTGTTGATGTGTCACTGGCTGGTACCCTCACCATTCCAGAGGGAGCAGGTCCCTTTCCCGCTGTTGTTCTGTTCACAGGCAGCGGCCTTCAGGACAGGGATGAGAACATCATGGGCTTCCGGGTGTTCGGTGAACTTGCCGATCATCTTTCGCGCTCAGGTATTGCCGTTCTTCGCTGTGATGACAGGGGTACCGGCAGATCCGTGGGTGAGATTGACCATTTAACGGATTCCTTATTCGCCTGCGATGCTTCTCTCATGCTGGACTACATGCTTGCGCAACCAGAGGTTGATCCTGAGTGGGTTGGCATTCTTGGCCATAGCGAAGGTTCGACGGTTGCTTTCATCACAGCCTCCTTACAGCCTGAAGATGTTGCTTTTATCGTGAGCATGGCAGGCCCGTCCATCAGCGGTTACGAAGTACTGCTTGGTCAGATAGAGACGCTCTGCCGTCAGGCGGGACTCACCGATGATGAGATTGCCGTGAAGGTTGAAGTTCAGAGGCAGATAATGGATATCCTCCTTGCAGGTGATGATCACTCCGGACTCGATGAGATCTTCCGATATGAGATGCTTTCGTCGCTGGAAGACTTGTCCGAAGAGGAACTTGCATCACTTGGGGATATCGATGCATACGTGGATTATGCTGTTGATCAGTCCATTGCCCAGATTGAATCGGACTGGTTCCTGAATTTCCTTCAGCACGATCCCGCAGACGAGATATCAGCAGCATCCTGCCCGGTACTTGTTCTGTACGGCGCTCTTGATATACAGGTTCTACCAGATCGGAATCTTGCACAGATGCAGATGGCTCTTTCCGGGAATCCTCTTGCCAGTATTATGGTAATCGATGGGGCAAACCACCTGTTTCAGGCTGCCGTTGACGGTTCGGTTGAAGAGTATGCGACGCTGGAACCTGAGTTCATTGATGGATTCGAATCGACCGTATCGGACTGGATACTGGATGTAACCCGGTAGAGATTACAAAGAAACGAAGTGGCGGATATCTACTCCACGCTTACGTATAGCTGCATCAGTACGCCCTCTTCTGAGGGGATGAAGTCGGCCGGGTAATACTCGAAGTCGTAACCTTCTCCGTGTTCATAGGCAGATACAAGCAGCCATTCACCGTAGATGTAGCCCCATGCTTCTTCCACCTGTTCAAACGGGAAGGTGAACACAGCGTACTCACCCCCTGGGATGTTTAGCATTATCATCCCCTCCGGGAGAGGACCGGTCATATCCGATTCAACGCAGGCGAGGTAGGAGAAGTCCTCGCTCAGTTCGTCGTTTCCCCAGAAAACTCCGTAAGCGTCGTCATCCATCTCGACTCCGGGTATCTCCTGAATCCTGGGGGTGAATGCCTCCCAGAGAGTCATTATTTCCAGGGAGTCGGAACTGTGGATTTCCAATCCTATTACCGAGAAACCCTCGATGGTTACGATTTCGACCTCTATCACGAGACTTTGATCTACCTCTTCAGCAAATACATGAGTGATAGGAAGGAGTATGAGCAGCGCTGCTGTTATTCGTAACATTCCCGAATCTCCTTTCCGGTTCGGCAGCATTTCTTCGTAATCATCTGTTGAGCAATGCCCTGAAAAATGCGTCACCCTTGACCGTTCCGTAGCTTCCGCTTTCGGTGCTGGTCTCATCGTAGCAGGTGATATCGTCGGGATTTTCTCCCGGATGATATATAAGGAACGGTACCGGATCGTGAACATGAGTTCTGACTTCACAGGGTGTTCCATGATCCGGCGTGATGGCAATGGCGACATCCTCCTCCATCTTCTCCGTTTCCTCAGCGATGAACCTGACCACCCGCCTGTCGAGATATTCAATGGTCCTGATCTTCAGGTCCACATCACCCTCATGCCCCGCCTCGTCCGTTGCTTCCACATGAAGGTAGACGAAATCGTAATCACCCTTCAGCGCATCAATGGCAGCCTGAGCCTTGCCCTCGTAATTTGTATCGTAGAGGCCTGTCGCGCCTTCAACTTCTATAACATCCATCCCCGCGTAGATACCGAGGCCTTTCACCAGGTCCACTGCCGAGATGACTGCGCCCTTTATACTGTAAAGTTCGGTTAGAGTTTTCATCTGTGGTTTGTGGCCCGGGGACCAGAACCAGACTGAATTGGCCGGGTCCTTACCTTCAGAGATACGTTTCAGGTTGACCGGGTGATCCCTCAGGATCTCCTGCGATCTCAGAATGAGAATGTTCAGCAGAGCAGCCGTCGCATTACCTTGCGGTTTTGAAGCATTGATCATGACGTCAGTGTAATCCGTACCGGGAACATCGTGAGGCGGCGTACAGGAGACAGCATCGCTTCCATCCTTCAGCACGAACAGATGCCTGTAACTCACACCGGGATAAAATTTCATGGTTTCGGATCCAAGTTCATCATTCAGCGTTTCGATAAGCTGATGGGATTCCCCGGTACTGATATGCCCTGCGGAGTGGTTCTTGATTTTCCCGTTCTCGATACAGATAAGGTTGCATCTCATGGCAAGATCCGAGTATTCCAGTTCAACTCCCATACTGGCGGCTTCGAGTACTCCCCTGCCCTGAAATACTTCAGCGGGATCGTAGCCCAGTACTGCAAGATTTGCCACTGCGCTTCCAGGAGGCATATCAGGCGGTACTGTGACGAACTTTCCACACCTTCCTCTGGCGCAGAGTGAATCAATATGCGGTATGTCGGCAACCATGAGTGGCGTCTTTCCGCCAAGACTTTCGATCGGGCGGTCGGACATCCCGTCTCCAAGAATAACACTGTACTTCATGATACTCCTTTTCTTCTGCCGAAGATAACTCTGCAGTCCGGTCCAGCCAATTGAGCCGCACGGTTCGAGCGGGAAGCAATTATTCACGGTTGACCTGTCTCTCCCCTCACTGTAATCTTGTAATGATTGAAAAATATGAAGGGAGCGGGTTCTTATGATTTATTACAGATCCGGGACTGTTCAATATCGCATTCCGATTGTTCTTCTAATTCTCCTGCTTCCCGCAGTGCTCATGGGGCAGCCCTATCCCGAAATCCAGTGGTGGTTCGATCTGGATGCTCCCTCGTTCGGTTCAGCTGCTGTTGATGACATCGATGGTGACGGTTTTCCCGAGATAGTCTTTGGAACGTATTTCAACGATGAAAGCTTCCATGCCCTGAACGCGGAGGATGGAACTGAATTATGGAGCTTCTTTACAGATGGCTGCAACGACGCTTCACCTGTTATTGCTGATGTAGATCTGGATGGAGAGCTGGAAGTGATCGCCCCGGCATCGTCACCCT
>JAUWSQ010000020.1 GCA_030609965.1 Candidatus Fermentibacterota bacterium | reverse complement strand
GTTGTGTACACGGTTTTTGCCTCGGACGGCACCAATGAGTCTGAATACAGCAATTACATCAAGTTCCCTACCAGCCCTTCTGACGTTATTTCCGTTGGGTGTTCGGTTGTTGAGGAGTTTTTAACCGAGAGAGCTTCAACGAGGATTCTTGAGATAACCGAGATGAGGATAACGGAAGAATCATCTAATGCCGAGAGAACATCAGTTCATGAGAGAACGGCTGAAACGCTACCAACAGTAACAGATCATGCTGTTCCTTCGAGGGGCAACCCCGGCTGCCTGACAGATGGCAATACAGAGGTTTGTTACTCGCCTTCGCCGGGAGCTGATGCGGTTGTCATCGATCTCGGTGAGGAATGTACTGTAACATCTGTCATGCCTGAGAGAATGTCAGACATTTTCCCTGATGTAAGTGCACAGAGAGAAGAATCCGTTCGAACTCTTGAAACTGCCCCGGTAGTTGAACCTTCTCTGATAATTGAAGTAGCCGGTTCAGACAGGGATTTCTATCCATTCCTTGAGGAGTCTCGGAACAGTACTGAGACTATTCGATATATACGGATACGAGGAGCTTCCGGTCTTTCCGAGGTCAGTGTTTACGGCAGCAGGGGAATCCTGGATACAGCCTCATCTGTTGAGATTACCCGCAATGTCGAAAACGAAGGCTGGATGTTCGCGATTCCTGTTATGGAATATTCTGAAGAAGCTTCGGTGAATATCTATGATATTTCAGGTCGAATGATCTGGAGCGGTTATGCTGAATCAGGGAGTGTACTTCACTGGGACGGTTATACAGATGATAGAACGCCTGTACCCAATGGAGTTTACCTTCTTCAGTGCAGCATCGGTTCCGATGTAAGCACCGGCAGCTTTGTTGTGAGGAGGGATTAGAGATAATGATCATCAAACGTTGAGAGCTGATTCTTAACGTAGTGTTGTTAAAGACCCCGTCTCCCGAAAGGGGGGCGGGGTTACTGACATAGGGTTGACACTCCGGCAGAACCTTCTATAATAGGAATAGTTCTTATTATGAATAGGAGATATTTTGCTTGAAAGACAACCCAGAAGGAATACGGCGCAGAAAAGAATGATACTCCGGTCTATTGAGCAGCTTGGATGCCATCCAACCGCGGTTCAGATATACACTGCCGTTCGAGAGGTGCTGCCCAGAACAAGCCTCAGTACGGTTTACAGAAATCTGGGAATACTCGTGGATCAGGGTAAGATCAAAGCCGTCAAGGGTGCTGGTTCGGAAATCCATTACGATCATAACACAGGTGCGCATAATCATATTGAATGTACTGTATGCGGCCGGGTTTGTGATGTGCACGTAAATCCAGTAAATATTGATACATTGAACCCTGAAACGGTTTCGAATTATGTTGTGCTGGAAGTGCGTATAAATATATTAGGAATATGTCCGGAATGTGCTGAACAACTGGAAAAGGAGAAGTTGCAATGAGTATAAAGGGAACAAGAACAGAGAAGAACATTCTCAAGGCATTCGCCGGGGAATCTCAGGCAAGGAACAGGTACACCTATTTCGCTTCCCAGGCAAAAAAGGATGGTTACATACAGATCTCAAAGATCTTCGAGGAAACCGCGAATCAGGAGAAAGAACATGCGAAGCGCCTGTTCAAACTCCTTGAGGGCGGAGAGGTTGAGATTACCGATTCTTATCCGGCAGGCCAGGTATGCTCAACAGATGAGAACCTTAAGGCTGCGGCATCTGGTGAGAATCACGAACATACTGTAATGTACCCGGGATTCGCTGAGATAGCCCGCGAAGAAGGGTTCGACGTTATAGCCGTTATCTTCGAATCCATTGCTGTTGCCGAGAAACAGCACGAGAAAAGGTACCTCGAGCTGCTGAAGAACATAAACGAAGGCAAAGTTTTCGTTAAGGATGATGTTGTTATCTGGCGATGCCAGAACTGCGGGTACATCCATGAAGGCAGGGAAGCACCCAACCTCTGTCCAGCCTGCGCACACCCTCAGGCACATTTTGAGCTTCTTGCAGAGAACTGGTAGGTGATAAGAATGAGGGAATTCAAATCAACTGAAGAAATTCTGGATTTCGCGATAGGTGAAGAGCAGTCCGCTGCCGATTTCTACACCAATATGGCTGAACAGGTTAACAGCACTTCGATTCGCAAGATGTTCCTTGAGTTCAGTGAAGAGGAACTTCAGCATAAGAACAAGCTTGAAAACCTGAAAATGGGCAGTCTCGAGTATCTTCCTACTGCAGCTGTTGTAGACCTGGGACTGGGAGATATCCTGGTGGATATTGCCCCGACCAGCGGCATAGACTATCAGGATGCTCTTATTCTGGCGATGAAAAAGGAAAAGGCCGCTTATCAGATGTACACACGTCTTGCGGGAGCAGCTTCCGACCCGGCTGTCAGAGATCTTCTGACCGGGCTTGCTAACCAGGAGGCCAACCATAAGCTCCGATTTGAAATAGAGTATGACGAGCACGTGCTTAAAGAGGATTAAAAGGAGTTGTTAAAATGACACAGCTGATGGAAATATACAAGTGTGAGATATGCGGAAACATAGTTGAGATGACACACGGGGGAGCAGGAGCGCTTGTCTGCTGCGGTGAACCGATGGTTAGAATGGAAGAACAGACTGCCGATATGGCAACCGAGAAACATGTGCCTGTTATAGAGAAGATCAATGGCGGTTACAGGGTTACTGTTGGGTCAACGCTGCATCCCATGATTGATGCTCATTACATTGAATGGATCGAGCTTCTCTCGGGAGACAGCATCTACAGAGCGTATCTGAAACCCGGGATGGATCCGGTAGCTGAATTTTTGATCGGTGATCCCGGTGCAGTTACTGCAAGAGAATACTGCAGCATTCATGGTCTCTGGAAGGGATAAACATGCTCAGCGAAAAAATACAGAATGCGATCAACCTCCAGATCAACGCTGAATTGTATTCTTCATATCTGTATGTCGCGATGGCGATGTATTTCGAATCGGTCGATATGAGCGGCGCTGCGAAATGGATGAATTCTCAGGCACAGGAGGAACTGGTTCACGCAGACAAATTCATGCACTACGTGAATGAAAGAGGCGGCAGGGTGATACTGGAAGCCATCGAAAAACCTCCTGTTGAGTGGAAATCAGTTCTGGACGCTTTTGAGGCCGCCCTCGAGCACGAGAGAAAAGTCTCTTCCCTGATCAACGATCTTGTAACGCTCGCAAGGGAAGAGAATGATCATATGTCCGATAATTTCCTGCAGTGGTACATTGCCGAACAGGTCGAGGAGGAAGCTTCCGCAGGAGAAGTTGTCAGAAAACTGAAGCTGATCGGTGATTCGGGCAGCGGCAGGTTCATGATAGATAATGAACTCGGACAAAGGGTATTCGTTCCCGCTGCCGGCAGCGGAGAGTAGGAGTAACGAAATGGGAGACCAGTTCAATGCAGAAGAAATCCTCAAAATGGCCGAGCAGATCGAAAGAAACGGGCAGGAGTTCTACCGGAAAGCTTCGGAAGTTGTAGATGATTTTGAGGTTTCAAAGCTTCTTTCTGATCTTGCTGAATGGGAAAAGGGACATGAAGCTCTCTTTGCATCCATGAGGAGTGAGCTCAGCCAGGAGGAGAAAAGACAAACCGCTATTGATCCGTACTGCGAAGCTGCGCTGTACTTGAAAGCGATGGCTGACAACCATGTATTCAAGCAGCAGACGGGTGAATCACTGTTAAAGACTGAAGAGGATGAGAGTACCGAAAAGATAATTGATGTTGCAATCAGATTTGAGAAGGATTCTCTTCTTTTCTTCCTCGGACTCGAAAGACTGGTTTCCCCAAGGTTGGGCAAGGAAAGAGTTTACGAAATTATTGATGAGGAAATCGGTCATATCGCATACCTGGAAAAACAGAGAGCCAGGCTGAATTCCAGGTAGAAGTACGCTTAAGCAGTTCTTAAGGAGAATGGATGGATGTGTTTAAAGCTGTCAAACTGACTGAGAATGTTTACTGGGTTGGAGCAATCGACTGGGCAATACGTGATTTCCATGGATACAGCACCGGGAAGGGCTCCACCTACAATGCATATCTTATTCTGTCGGAGAAGGTTACGCTGATCGATACGGTAAAAGCGCCTTTTTTCGAAGAGATGATGATGAGGATATCATCCGTAATAGATCCTTCGGGAATAGAAATAATCGTAAGCAACCACTCCGAACTGGATCATACCGGATCGCTCCGCCAGACAATAGCAGCAGTCAAGCCTGATAAAGTATACGCGTCGCCCATGGGGTCAAAGGCGCTTGCCGCCCACTTTCACTGGGAAGATGATCCAATCGAAGTTGTGAAGACCGGAGACAGTATAAACCTTGGAAACATGAGAATTGAAATCATAGAAACACGCATGCTGCACTGGCCGGACAGTATGGTATCCTACCTGCCCGAGGAAAAAATCCTTTTCAGCCAGGACGGTTTCGGGATGCATCTGGCCTCAACGGAACGTTTCGATGATGAACTCCCGCTGAGTCTTCTTGAAGTAGAAGCCAGAAAGTATTACGCGAACATCCTCATGCCGTTCTCTCCGCTGGTGACTTCTCTTCTTGGAAACCTTGCGAAGATGGCGCTTGAAATTGATCTCCTTTGTCCGGACCATGGCCCGGTTTGGAGGACCAATATTGACTGGATTCTCGGCAAATGGGGGTCCTGGGCTGAAAAGAAACCATGCCCGAGGGCGGTGGTGATTTACGATACGATGTGGAACAGCACCCGCAGGATGGCCGAAGCAATTATAGAAGGTCTTGCGCAGGAAGGTGTCAGCGGTATACTGATGCCGCTGAGGGCTTCTCACATAAGCGATATTGCCGCCGAGGTACTTGAGGCATCCGCGCTGATAGTTGGAAGCCCGACCATCAACGGAAGGATATTTCCCTCTGTTGCTGAATGTATGAACTATCTGGGCGGCCTGAAACCCGGGAATCTCGTTGGTGCTGCGTTCGGTTCCTACGGTTGGAGCGGTGAAGCTGTCAAGGAATTGAACGGTCTGCTCGAGGGTATGAAAGTAGAGCTTGTTTCGGAAGGACTTCGTACAGTATACGTACCAGATGAACAGGTTCTTGAGGAATCGGTGGATCTGGGACGGAGTGCAGGACGAAGAATTATGGAAATCTGTGGAGGTAAAGAATAATGGACGTTACTCCTCTGTTTACGATTACCTACGGTTTGTACGTTGTTGGAACCCGCTCGGGTGATAAGTTGAACGGTCAAATCTCAAATACAGTGTTTCAGGTAACAGCCGACCCTGTAAAAGTTGCAGTTTCGATAAACAAAACTGAATTTACACATGAATTGATAAGCAAGACCGGGAAATGCTGCATCGGTGTGCTCAGCCAGGAAGCGGACATGGCTTTCATAGGCAATTTCGGATTCAAAAGCGGAAGAGATGCAGACAAATTTGCCAGTATACCGTACACTCTTGCTCCTTCTGGCTGCCCGATGCCCGAAGTAAATATACTTGCTTACATCGATCTGGATATATGCAGCAGTATTGATGTGGATACACACACCGTGTTCATAGGAGAGGTGACCGACTGCGGGATTACAGGTGAGGGAACCCCCATGTCATACTCGTATTACAGGGAAGTGCTCTGCGGGAAAACACCACCGACCGCACCATCTTACAGGCCCGTATTACATGATAAACAGGAACGAAAGGAAGACAGTAGAATGAAGAAATACGTGTGCAATATCTGCGGCTATGTCTATGACCCGGAGAATGGTGATCCTGACGGCGGTATTGAGCCCGGGACCGCTTTCGAGGATATTCCCGATGGCTGGGTATGCCCTGTCTGCGGAGTAGGCAAGGATCAGTTCTCCGAAAAGTAAACAAAAGAGATCTGATAGGGGGTCGGGCCTAACATCTTAACATTTTTCATTGTTACAACAGTAACGAATGTTTAGATGTTAGGCCCGACCCCTATTTCTTACCTCAATGAGCTGGGCGGCGACGCTGACTGCGATCTCCTCCGGGGTACGGCTTCCAATAGGGATTCCTATCGGGCAGTGTACGCTGTTCAGGAAATCCTCCGGAACCCCTTCCTGCATAAGCTCCGCGAAGATCCTTGCTTTTTTTGAACTGCTTGCCATCATGCCGACATATTTCAGGTTTTTGCGGGCAAGGCTTCCCAGCACTTCAGCATCCGATCTGTGGAAAGGAGTCATGATAACCGCCCAGTTATGGTACCCATCCGGTATGCAGCTGTGCGCTTCACTGTATGGAGCAATTATCCATCTGCAGGAAGGAGGGTTTTCAAAGGAATCCCTTTCCCGCTCATCAATTATCACCGTGCTCCAGGAAAGCCCCCGAAGAAGGTTTGCAATTGCCCGCCCTACATGTCCGCCTCCGATGACATACACGGTGTCTGCAAACCCGAGAGGACCGGTGTACTCCCAGTTATTTCCCTCGGTCGTTGAAAAATCATGTGTTTCCTGTTCGGAGGAGTCCGATACGGTAAAACCGGTGCTGGATAGGAACAAAGTACCTGTTCTCCTGTTTTCAAGAATGTTGATTATCAGGTCTACTGTTTCAAGCATATCCGGCTGTATGGGAAAAACCGCAGTAGTCTGAGAACCGGAACAGATCATGCCTGAGGAAGTTCCACCTCTATCCCCTTTGATGTGATTATTCTCATCTACATGATCGTCCACGAATAATTCCGGAGAACCGGTGCCGGTTTCAAGCATCTTTCGAGCCTTGCCGGCTAACCGGTACTCCATGATACCGCCACCGACAGTTCCTCTTATTGTGCCGCTTTCCGTAACCGCCATGGCCGCCCCGGGTCTGCCCGGACCGCTCCCTCTTGTTTCAACTGTCAGGAGTAGTACGCATTGAGTATTTGAACGGATGGATTCCCCGATAAGTTTCCAGAGTGGGATGCTGTTCATTCAGCGTTCCCTTCTTTAAAATACTCCTTTTCGATCTTCTCGAAATATTCCATGCATTGGCGAACGTATTGTCTCTTTTCATCGTATCTTCCCGGGAAGAAGCTCCTCTTGAAACCGTAAACCAGAATGTTCTTGATGTCATACCTGGTCAGGTCAAAAGTGTTTACAGCCTTATGAAGTTCCTTTGTAACGGTTGTATTGGATATGGTTCTGTTATCAGTGCAGATGGTTACTGACAGTTTCTTATCCATCATTTTCCCGAACGGATGGTTTGCAAGATCCCTGAACGCCGGATTCGTCTGCTGGTTTGAAGTAAGGCAGACTTCAACAGTTATTCTCCTGTCCGCTATATAGCTGGCCAGGGCATTTACATATTTCACAGGGTCACTGATATACCTGGATTTAACTGAAGCGGGATTAAGAAGGGTAAGTCCGTGACCTATCCGCTCGGCGTAAAGATCGGTTATCGCCTGATAAATGCTTTCAGGTCCATAGGCCTCACCGGCATGGACTGTCTTTCTGAGAAAATGTCCTTTGGCTTTCGTGAAAGCTTCGAGGTGATTAAGTGCAGGCCAGCCTGCTTCCGCACCGGCAAGGTCTATTCCAACCGCAGGAAGATCCTCTTCCCACCTTGCTATGGCAACCGCTTCTTCAAGTTCCAGAGATGCCAGGGCGAACACGATTTCTTTGTCAGAGAAACTGTGCATTTCAAAAAATCTTCTATACCAGTCGGAGAATCCGGGTGTAAAGAATCTCAATGCACAGGAGATAATCGCGTAATTGAAGGGAGGCTCAAGACCTTCGATAACTTCACTGCGGTTATTGAACTCTTCCTTTGCGCGGTTGAGCCCATCATTAACCGCCCGGATGCAGTCGATAATATCCATGTCATCTGATGCATGGAGCTGGGGTGCGAATCTGACCTCTATGTACCTAACGCCCTCCAGCTGATTATCAACTGCAACTTCGTAGCTTATCCGTTCAAGCTGCTCCCTGGTCTTCATGACTGCAGTTGTGTAGGCGAAACCGGTGAGGTATTCGTTCAGGTCCCTGTAACTATCCTTGAAAACAGTCTCCCTCAGACCCTCTTCGGTATATGAAGGAAGTTCAACCCCTGATTCCCTCGCAAGTTCGATAAGAGTTGATAATCTTATAGAACCATCCAGATGCAGGTGAAGGTCTGTCTTGGGAAGTTTTTTCAAAAATGCGTGATTCATCAGCAGTACCTTTCGTAATTTATGTTAGAACAGTTCTCCGAGTCCCATCTGTATACCCAGTCCCTCTGGGGACATGGCAAAGTCTGCCCTGAGAGATCCTCCTCCAGGAAGAGATATTCTAATTCCTGCACCCCCATCAAGGTGGAATCGGTTCCACCGGCACTCATCAAGGTGGTCCGCCACCTGACCGGCATCCCCGAACAGGACCAGGGAGAAGTCCATTGTGTTGTTTTCGTCAATCGCGAAAGAGACTATCTTCTGCCTCAGCTCCAGGTTTCCAAGTAGAGCCCAGTTTCCTCCGAATCTCGCGTCACTGTATCCCCGGAGCCCCGAACTGCCTCCAAGTGAGGGTAGAAATGAAAACGGTGTTGAAGCAGTTCCAATATGTCTTTCAACCTTTACACGGAACGCAGGGGTTGTAGAGCTGCCCAGCGGCGCGAATAGCGCCAGTGCACATTCGGTGCTGTAGTACGGGATTTCACCACCCAGTTGCATATCACCTCCCGCCGAGACATAGCCGTCTATAGGGGCGGGAATAACCCATCTGCCCTCCACAAAAGGTCCGCCGGTCCATCGAGAACAGAACTCTTCAGTTGGGGAATCGTCCCACAGCGGGGTATCCAATCTGTTGTAAACTGTTGAATGGCTGTACAGGATACCGCCTGTAAGAACAAGGCCCGGCAGGGGACTGAAATTGTAGGAGCCTGAGAGTTCCTGTATCTCTGAATCGTAGTATTCGTAAATCTCATTATCACCCTGGTTACCCCACCCGAAGAATTTTCTGTCCCTGCTAACATTGTACCTGGCGTTTACTATGACTAAACCATTCCCTGCGGGAAACAGAAGCTTCGGTTCTGCTGAAAGGCTTCCGTCTGTATATGCGTAAGCCATTGTGCTGAAACCAAAAGGTTTGAAAGGAGGTATCATGTTGTGATTGACTACGCTTCCAATAAGAACGCCCGAACTGGAACTATAGCTCAGGAGAGGGAATACCTTCCATGCATGCAGAGGAAGGGCACAAAGTAATGTAATTAGAATAACTACGGATTTTGTTCTTTGAATCATGATCTCCATCCGGATTGAATAAAATATGCTTTACCTGTTTCGTGATGAATAATTATATTAAACCTAATATAGAAAGTGGAGGTCTCTTGAAAACACCTTTGATTGTTGTTCCTACCTACAATGAGGTTGAGAATATCAGAAGTCTGATTCCGGTTCTGCTTGATCTGCCTGTGGAGCCCGATATTCTTGTGGTAGATGATAATAGCCCGGATGGAACAGGAAATGCTGTTCTGGAATTCAAAGCAACCGGCAGGGTACACCTTCTTAGCCGCCCGGTGAAAGCAGGTCTGGGGCAGGCATACATCGCTGGTTTCCAGTGGGCACTGGAGAGAGATAAATTCGATCCGATAGTACAGATGGATGCAGATTTTTCGCACAAGCCTGAAAAGGTTGTAGAACTTGTGAATGCTCTTGAAGGTTGCGATCTTGCAATAGGTTCCCGATACTGCTGCGGTGTCAACGTGGTAAACTGGCCTCTCTCAAGGCTTCTTCTCTCCTGGTTCGCAAACAGGTATACAAAACTGATAACCGGACTGCCTGTGGAAGATGCCACCGGCGGATTTAAGGCATTCAGGAGGGAAGCTCTTGGGAAACTCGATCTCACGGATATCAAATCTGACGGTTATTCGTTTCAGATTGAGGTTACTTACAAACTTTTCAATGCAGGCTGTTCGATAAAAGAAGTTCCAATAATCTTTGTTGACAGGCATGCGGGTACTTCTAAGATGACTAAAAGCATCGTTTGGGAAGCTGTATGGATGGTGTGGCATCTTCGTTTTCCATGGTTATTTTGATGGGTTTCTACTGATATGCTGGCATTATACTTTGCTCTGACGATCATCGGCAGCATTTCCTTCAACTGGGGTTTTGAAACGTCGCAGTCCTACATATTCTCTATTGTTCCGGGTAATGACGGTACCATGTGGTGTGCAACTGCCGGAGGGATAATTCATTACGATCCTGCAGGCGGCTGGCTGGACAGCCTAGCGTACCCTGATCAAATGCCATGGATAAGCGCCATTGATCTGCATTTTGATAATTCTCTTATGTGGGTTGCTACCGGCGGAGGTGGTTTAGCTCTTTTGCAGGAGGATAGTACCTGGAAGATTTTCACTTCTTATGAAGGTATTCCGGGTTCCGGGTATGTTTATTCTGTTTACGATGCCGGAGGATATATATGGGTTGGTTCCGATGGTGGACTGTCGCGCGGGAATACCGATAGTTTCCTTCCCATTGATTCCGATCTTACAGGCGGAGCTTTCACTGCCACTAAGGTGATGGATATTGCTGGTATCGATAACACGATGTACCTTGCAACTGACAGGGGAGTGTACGCCCTTGATCTCACTGGAAGTATTTACAATCCCGGATCCTGGACAAGCCATGAGGATTCAACACTGACGCTCGGAATAGATGATATTTACATAGTATCTGCCGATTCAGTTTTCGGATACGGTTCCGGTGGAGTCTCCCAGATGATCGGTGACAGCTGGATACGGCTGCTGGATTATTCTACCAGTACCGATTCGGTTGTAACCGGGTTACTTCTAACTGAAGATGGCCTCATCGCCGCATGCAGGAAGGTTCTGCTGTACAATGGAGGTGTCTGGGAACATTACGGGTCAGGATATCCCGATGGAAGATATGCATCGTGTCTAAGCGAGGTTTTCGGAAAAATATGGTGCGGTTACGGTTTGCTTGCTGCGAACTGCTGTGATACGGGTAACGGACTTGGCTATCTTGATAATGGAACATGGGAGAACCTTCCTGTACCTGGAATGGGTGCTCCCAGTTGTTATCAGATGGCATGGGATGAAAACAGAGTTTATCTGGGCAGTCACCGGGTCGGTCTGATGGCAAACTATCCCGACAGCGGCTGGACAGCTTTCAATAATCTGACAGCTGATATGCCGCATTCTCTAAGAACATACTCAGCAGCCAAGTCAAGTTCCTCTGGGATCTGGACCGGGAGCTACCACTGGGGTCTAACCTGGATAGAAGACAGAGGCACTTATTCTATGGATGATGATACGGTTATAACATACGTTTCAGATTCACTCCCGGATCTTCCTTCTGAAGTAGTCCAGATCGTTTCGCCTCTGCTTAATAACCAGGTGATAATGCTGACATCACAAGGTGGAGCTCTGCTGGTTGCCCAGGAGGCGTTCTGGCAGACACCTGATGAGCCAAGCGGCATTGTAGCAGTGTCCGGTGAACCAGAGGGGGGAATCCTTCAGTGGACCTCACGGACAGAGAGTGATGGGCTTGCGAATAAGAACATACAGATGATGTTTCCGTGCGGTGGTGACAGTCTCTGGATAGCGTTTGCATCGGAAAACGGCTGCCAGCTTCTTGTCCACGGAGGAGATCCCACTGATAAATCCTCGGATACATGGTATCCTGGATACGGACAGGCATACAGTACTTCCTGGGGACTTTCCTCGAATAAGGTATTCTGCTTTGCCAGGAATGCAGGCGGAGACATTCTGGCTGGAACAGGGAACGGTATAAGCCGTTGGAATGGTGACCTGTTTGTTGATGTAGCAGGAGTATCCGGATCGGTAAAGGCCATGCAGGTGGACAACAATGGAGTGATCTGGTGCATGACCGAAGCTGCGATTTATAGTATTGACGAAGGAAATGTGACCGAATTCACCCGTTCGAATTCAATATACATTTCAACAAACAGAATGGAAAATGAATTCAGCTCAATAAATCCTGAAGATGGAACGGTTTACTTTTCATCAATCGCAGGTCTGTGGTCGATTCTTTCCCAGCAGAGCCAGGAGGATAGCCCGGATCTACTTTTTTACCCGCAGCCTTTCCTCCCTGTTGAGGGAGAACTGCATATGGCATGGTCCGGGTCCGAAGACCAGATTGAGGTTAGATTCTTCTCCCTGACCGGAGAATACCTGGGCTGTGTTCCAGCGGACAGCTGGGAAGAATGGATCTTTGACGGAACACTTGATGGGGCTGCTCTGGCCAGTGGCGTTTATGTCGTGCTTGTTGACAGGGATGGTGATGTGTTCAGATGCAAGATAGCGGTTGTTAGATGATTTCAATCAGACAGATTAAACCAGGCGACAGAAGTGAATGGACGGATTTCGTCCACCGTTCAAATAACGGTACCATTTTCCATTCACCTGATTTTCTGGATTATCACCCGGAAGGCAGATTCAAGAATCACCACCTGATCGTTGAAGGAAAAAATGACATCCAATCCATAATTCCTGGCGCGCTGACTGAGAGGGAGGATGGAATCTGGTTCAGATCCTATCCAGGAGCCTCCTACGGCGGCCCGGTATTCAACGATTCCCTTGGCCTCAGTAGAATCGAAAGAATAATTGATGAACTCATATCCTATTGCAGATCTCAGGGATTCCGGGGGATTGAATTAACCCCCCCTCCAATAGTCTATTACCGCAGACCCCATAACTATCTTGAATTCTCCCTTCTTAAACGAGGATTTGACTACAGGAAGAGGGAACTGACTGCCATAATTGATCTGAGCAGACTGGGAGAGGAACTCAAACTGGGTTTTCGTTCCTCCGCGCTCAGAGGAGTAAGGAAAGCAGTCAAGAGCGGTGTAACAGTTGAAGAAAATCCCGATTTCTCGCTCTTCTATCATGTACTGGAGTCCAACCTCCAGCAACGACATAATGTCATGCCTACCCATTCTCTTGGGGAGCTTGAGAGGCTCCGGAACCTTCTGGGGAGAGATCAGATCAAGCAATTTATTGCCACATTGGATGGAGAGGTTCTTGCTGGAATGATTATGTTCCATTGCAATCCCAGGGTCACACTTGCTTTCTATATTTCACATGACCAGGAGTACCAGGCACTCAGGCCGGTCAATCTGGTTTACATGGAAGTCATAAGATGGGCCAAGCAGATGGGGTATCATTATATGGATCTTGGCACATTTACCCTAAACATGGATATTAACCATGGCCTCTGCAGGTTCAAAGAATCTTTCTCAGCGAGAGGTATTTTCAGAAACACACTCTTCGGAACCGTTTAGTGGAACCACTTCAAAAATCCCGTCTTCAAGCTGTGATTCTCCTGTGGGCAGCATTGCTCGCACTTGTTTTCGGTGGAAGGATGTACACAACGGATGTACTCGCCCAGTATGAGGTTGCCGGATCATTCACAGGCCAGAGATCGTTTATGTCGGTTTCGGGGGATTTCGGCTGGGTAGTTCATGGTTCCAGACCAGGTCTGTTCGTTCCTCATGGGGCCGGTTTCTCAATCCTCCTTATCCCCGCTGCAGTTGCAGGACAATTTCTGGGATTGAATGCCGGTAAACTGGTAATGGCTCTGCTGAACGCAGGTTTCAGCCTCGCCCTGATCGGGTTCTGGTACGCTTCCGCCGTTAAAAAATACTCCGATGTGCCCGTTCTTCGATTCATAGCCATTGCCATATGCGGAATGGTTCTTGTTTACGGAAGAATGACTTTCGATGTTACTGCCGCTGCCGCCGCTGCAATGGCAGGTTTCTATTTTTCCCTTCATGATCGTATGCCTGCAGCCGGTCTCTGCCTTGGGTTTGCTATTCTTATAAGAGCTGACAGCCTTCTTCTGCTTCCTTTATTCTGGAATGACTGGAGGAGCATGAAAAAACTCCTCAGTGGGCTTATTCCCTTTATCCTGCTGATACTCTTCCTGAACTGGTACAGGTTCGGAAATCCATTTCTGGACGGTCATGGACAGGACCCCGCAATTGCATTTGAACCCTTTAAAGGAGGTATACCAGGGCTTCTCCTGAGTCCAGGCAAAGGTCTTTTGTTTTACGGCCCCCTATGTATCTTCGCTTTTTTCTTTCAGAAGGACTGGAGACTCTGTATCCCATTTGCTCTTTCTCTCGTTTTTCACGGGATGCTGCATGACTGGTCCGGCGGCACAGGATGGGGACCGCGTTTTCTATTTACCACACTTCCTTTTCTGCTCCTGGCGCTGTCCTTCAAAGGTGTCGGCGGAAAACTTTTCTGGGTAATCGCCATACTCGGTATTATCGTCTGTATCCCCGCATTCTGGAGTAATCCGAGCCTGCTGGAGCAGACCGCCGGTGCTGACCTGTTCGATGAGCCTTCCCGACAGGCTGTACTATGGACATTTTCTTCCTCTCCACTTATTGCAGCATTCAGGAATTTCGCCACAGGGGTTCCTGATCTCTTCTGCGTAACAGCGGCAGCTTCTGCCGGAATTTCAATCTGGATAGGAATCCTTGCCCAGACAATAGCCGCATTGGTACTGGCCGCGGGTGGATTGCTTATGCTTGCGAAAAACCGCTTCAACGGGAAGAGCGTTTCATGAAGATCCTGCATCTTTCACCGCAGAACTATACGGGAACTATTGACCTTTTCGTCCGCGGACATGTAGCGCTGGGTCATGAAAGCAGGCTTGTAACTTTCTACAGGGCTGCCAATCTCTACGAAGAGGATATATGCCTGAATCTCCCCTTTGTCGGTCCTATGAGCTGGCTGCTGAAGCTCAAAGAACTGGTAAAGGCGGGAAGCCTGCAGGTTCCTTACACTGGAACTACGGAGCGGATATTCTGGAACCCAAGCCCCTCTGAAAGCCTGATGCTGAGGTTCAGGGATATGGTTTGGAAACCGATTATCAACAGGGCCGCAAGGGAGTATGGATTGTGGGATTTTGACATATACCACCTTGAAGGCGGGATGAGCTTCTACAGAGACGGCAGGGACATAATTGCCCTTAAGAAGGCCGGTAAGAAAATAGTCTCCTACTATCACGGCCTGGGTCTTAGAATGAGGGGAGCTATCAGGCCCGTATGGGAGGCAACGGATCTGAATCTGACCTGTGAGTTCGATCTTTACCAGAGATATCCCGAAGTAGATTATCTTTTTCTGCCCTTTGATCAGAATGCCATGCCTCCGGTTTCCCCACTTCCCGGCAAGGTACGTATATGTCATGCGCCCAGGATCAGGTCGGTAAAAGGTACCGAAGAGATAATAAGCGCCGTGGAAGGTCTTTCAAAAGACATCCCCGTGGAACTTGTTCTCATCGAGAACATGACAAATGTCCAGGCTCTGAGAATGAAAGCCACATGTCATATCGCGATCGATCAGGTGGCAAGCGGGGATATGGGCTATGGAGTGAATTCTCTGGAGAGCCTTTCCATGGGTATTGCCACAGTGACAAACCTCTCTGCGGCATATAGGGAATTCATCCCCGATCATCCATTCTTTCTTACTACACCGGATACTCTGAAGCGCGATCTGAGAGAGCTCATCCTTGACCGGGAACTCAGGGAGAAACATGCCGCAGCCGGCCCCCCATGGATCAGAAAAAAACACCACTGGCTATCGGTTGCAGAGGAAGTGCACAGGATATATCAGGATCGCTTATGGGAGGTACCCGCGGATGGCTGAGCCTTCCATATCTGCACATAGCAGAGACCTATCAAGGGAATCCGCATTTTACGCCCTTGCAATGGTCTTCAGCGGGATGATACAGGTTGCATTCCTGCCGTTCATATCCCAATATCTTACAGCAGATGCTGCCGGCGAACTGGGTATATTGAGAATACTTGCGGAGGCTATTGCCGGTATTGTGGTTCTTGGGCTTCCAACAGCGCTCATCAGATCATGGCACAGAACAACGCAGCACCGGGCCGTTCTGCTCCGGGGGATTACATTCCCGCTTATTCCTACGATGCTGATGGTAACGGCCGTTCTGCTCCTGCAGGGTTTTCTGAAATCCTTCCTGAAACTGCAGTATCCTGATTACCTGCTTCATGCTATCCTTCTTGGGACCGGTATCGCATACGTTCAAATAGCCCTTTCCATTCCAAGGGCCGATGGGCTGGCAGGAAGGTATCTGATACTACAGCTGATAAGAGGAGTAATGGCTCTGGGTCTTCTGGCTCTTCTGCTCTATTCCGGGGCAATGGCTGCGATACCGACGTTCATGGCCGCACGATGGGCACCCTCATTTCTGATTGCCTTCACTGCTGTCGTGCTGATGTGGAAAAAAACCGCGGATTCAAAAAAACTGAAGGGTCCGGAAGGGCTTACAAAGGAAATCCTTGGATTCAGCCTTCCGCTCATACCGGCCACACTCTCCATGATAATTCTCTCTTCGGCAGATATGTTCATGCTGAGAAGTATTCTGCCCGATATGGCACAAAGCGGATACTACGAATGGGCCAGCAGAGCCTGCCTTGTTCTCATGCCGATGATACTGGGTTTCAATATGGCCTGGAAACGATTCATCTTCAGGAAGAAAAGAACCGGAGGCACGCTGGCCGAACTGGGAAGAGCAGGGCTGCTTTTCATGCTGCTTGTGAACTGGGGCTCTCTGCTCCTGGCGATGTCCGCTCCATGGATTGTTCCGCTTGTAGGCGGCGGGCAGTTCCTTCCGGCCCTGCGGGTCCTTCCGACCCTTGCAGGAGCGGTAGCGCTTTACGGACTGTTCCTCATTTCCCAGACAGGGTGTCTGCTTACCGGGCAGACCAGATACATTGCCGGAATGACCCTGTTCGGAGCAATGCTGAATATAGGATTCAACTTCCGCCTGATACCTGTTGCCGGGGCCCTTGGTGCAGCTTTTGCCACCCTCGGGACGAACCTGTTTATGGCTCTCAGCCTTTTCTGGCTTGGAAGAAAGGTGTTTCCGATTAGTTTCTTCGTGGTGGTACTGACTGTTTTGCCCCCGATCGCTTTCGGACCCATGGCAAACCTGAACCCCGGTCTGAGAATGATAATCGTTATCGCTGCAACGATTGTTACGGTTATGGGGATAGGTTTTCTCAGATTAATGGGTACACGGCTGGAGGGCAGTGATTCTGATGAAGCCTGAAATATCCCTTCAGATTCCTGTAAAGGACGGCGGTGATGATTTTCGCGAATGCCTGAAGAGCCTGCGAAAACAGGATACAGGAGGAATCCCCTGGGAACTGATAATAATCGATGACGGGAGCAGGATTCCTGTAGAGGATGATTTCGACCTGAATTTTCCTGATACGGTGCGTGTCGAGATAATCCACACGAAAAGCAGCGGTAATAGACCGAATGCAAGAAACGCAGGCTGGCTGGCTGCTACCGCACCTGTATCGTTTCTTTCGGATGCTGATATACGGTTTCCTGAAGATATTCTGTTGAAACACATGGAACGGCATCGCCGAAATTCCGGGGATGTAATAATGGGAGCCAGGATAAACAGCTGGATGAAAAATTCTTCTCCCTGGCAGCGTTGGTTCGATACAAGAGGTATGGGGAGCACGTCTGCACGGTTCTTTCCTCCGAAGTACTTCATAACGGGCAACATCAGCCTGCAGACATCACTTCTACGCGAAACCGGAGGTTTCGATCCTGCAATCGACCGCTACGGAGGAGAGGATACTGAATTCGGATTCAGGCTGGCCAGGAAAGGTGTATCCCTGTACTGGGATCCCGATCTGAGGGTGTACCATCTTGACACTGTCACTGTTCGTGAACATTCAGGGAAAATGGTGGAGTACGGCAGCTCGGGATTGAAATATACTCTTGGTAAAATCCCCGAAGCGGAAGGCCTCCTCGGGAGTAACTGGATTAAACCGGTTTTCTCAAGGCCCGCGAACCCGGCAGCTGTGGCTATGAGAGTACTGGTAAGGCTCGCCCTTTTTCCACCGCTTTACAGATGCGTACTGAGGTGGATGGAAATATTCGGTAAGCCATCCTTTCTTTTTACTTACCTCTCAGTCGGCGGATGCCTGCTGGGATTGTCAGGCAGGAATTTTGAATAGTATTGAATCCGCCTTCAATCTGCTCAGCGAGCATTTCCACAGAGATGTTGCTATTCTGCAGCTGAGAGAACTGACTACATGGCAGACCGGAGGACCGGCTGTTTGCGTAACTGTAACTTCTGCAGCGATGCTTGCCGATCTGCTTGGTTTGACTGCAGGAGAAGGAATTCCCTGGTTCATTCTCGGCCTGGGCTCGAATGTACTGGCTGGCGACGAAGGCTGCAGAGAAGTGATTATCAGGCTTTCCGGAGCAATGGCCGAGACCGTATGGCACCGCTCCGGGAACAGCTGGGATCTCAAAATCGGCGGTGGTGTTCATCTGCCGTCTCTTTCGGGGGCTGCCTGCAGCAGGGGAGCTTCGGGGCTTACATTCGCAATAGGTATTCCCGGGACCGTAGGCGGTGCTGTATTCATGAATGCCGGAGCGTACGGAAATTCTATTGCTGATTCTCTGAAAAGTGTTACGGTATTAGATTACGAAGGTTCAGCAAGCATTATACCGGGAGAAGAATGCTGTTTTGCATACAGATCCAGCAGATTTCAGAAAGAGAGAACGATTATAACAGGTGCAACGATGTCGCTTGAGTCAGGTGATCCAGCTGTTCTCCGTACCGAAGGGAAGAGAATTCTGGAGCTGCGCAGAAAGAAATTCCCTCTTCAGCATCCCAATGCCGGGAGTGTATTCAGAAAACCCGATGAAGGGATTTCCCCCGGCAAACTTATTGAAGATGCCGGATTGAAAGGGAAAACCGTCGGCGGGGCAAAGGTCTCCTGTAAACACGCGAATTTTATTATTAATACCGGAAAAGCAACATCTGATGATATAGCGGAACTTATTGATATTGTACGGGAAGCTGTCCTCGCCACTAGCGGAATACTGCTTGAGGAAGAGATCCGGTACCTTGGTCGGAGGGAATTGAACGATGTCGGATAGATCCCGCCTTGAAAGCATTAACCCGGACCACGGACCTATCCTTGTAACCGGCGCCGCAGGTTTTGTGGGTTACCACCTTATGAAAGAACTAGGCATGGGAGAAGGTGATATTGCTGTTGATGTAACTGCAGATTATGAAGCTCCCGAGGGGGTTTCGAAAATCATCTGGAATCTCCCTTCCCCGCCGCCTGAGGAACTTGGAGAAGTAAAGTACATCATACACCTTGCAGCCATGAGCTCTGTTTCAGAATCCCTCAAAGAAGTACACAAGGCCTATGAGATCAATCTCATGGGAACAATATCCGTCCTTGAGTACATGGTTTCCAGATGTCCCGCGGCAAGAATGGTTCTGGCAAGCTCATCCGAAGTTTACAAGTCATTGGATGATCTTATTTCTGAGAACTGCGATATAGGCCCCAGGAATCCTTACGGAACAACAAAAGCTGCAGCTGAAATTGCCGCTTTTCAATTCGCACGGAATTACGATCTTGATATTGTAGTTACCCGCGCATTTCCCCATTTTGGTCCGGGACAATCCAGGGATTTTGTATTGCCGTCATTCTGCAGAAGAATCATCAATTCGCGCAGGACTGGTGACAACGTCATTCGCGTCGGAAACCTTAATCCTGTAAGGGACTATCTGTACGTAACCGATGTGGCACGAGCCTACAGGTACATTCTGAGCAGAGGCCAATCGGGAGAAGTATACAATATTTGCACAGGTACTGGTATCAGTATTGCTGACATGGCCGGAATGCTTATAGATATCTCCGGAATTGAAATTGAGCTTAAAACAGACCCTGATCTTTTCAGGCCAGCGGATGTTGAATTCCAGGTGGGCGATCCGTACAGGCTTCGATCCCTGCTGGGATGGAAACCCGAGGTTGAAAGAAAAGAGGGTCTGACAAAACTATACTCATGGTGGGAGGCAAGAATATGACCCTGATGATGGTATTCTTTATCAGCCTGACTGGCAGAATTACCGATTGGAACCACTATACGCATTTTGGCGGAGTCAGTGATATCATCGTAGAGGGTTCTACGGTGACAGGTGCCACCACTGGCGGCGTTATCTTCGGTTCAATTCAATCAGGCTCTATCGTCTGGGATTCCACCTGGACCAGTCCGGGAAATCTCTGGCACAGTGATGCAAGGTGCCTTGCAAGGGATTCTTATGGAAATCTCTGGATCGGGACGTACGGAGGCGGGATTGATGTGGGACTGGTTTCGGGTGGAATCCAGCACTACGGGCAGCTTGAGGGATTGCCCATATCACTTGCTATCAACTGTATTCTCCCCGATACAACCATTTGGGTCGGTACCACAGAAGGGTTGTGCAGTAAGGAGTTTGGTTATTTCGAAGTCTGGAATGAATTTACAACCGGTGGCGGATTGCCATCTAATATCATAAACTGTGTTGCCAATGTTGACTCGGGGCTCCTTGTGGGAACTGATAACGGCCTGGTCATGCTTCGGTCGGATCAGTACCCCGGGCAACCCGGTTCCTGGTTGAACTTCCCGGTTGTAGCAAACACCATTGTACAGGATATCCTGGTTGTCGGTGATACGGTCTGGGCGGCTTCAACGGATGGTCTTTTTTACCAGGCAGCTGGTCAGAACTGGATATTGGACAGCTCGTATCCGGGCAGCTACCCGGTTTCTCTTGGGGAATTCAATGGACTGCTTGCAGTAGGAGGCCAGGGGAATGTTGCCATATTTGACGGATTGGAATGGATCTTCGGATCAGGCGGTCTTGAAGGTCAGGTGGTTAAGGCGATCAGTTGGATCTCAAGTGACCAGCTGGCAATCGGACAGTACTCGATTTATGCAAATAACAGAGCCAGCGGCAACGGTGTTGGAACAGGTACGCTGAACTCCTGGATTTCCTCGTTGCCTGAGGGAGCTCCATCAAACGATCTGTACGCGGTTGATGTTGATTCAAGGAACGATGTATGGGTGACAAGCAACAGAAGGGGTGCTGCCGTTTACAGTGAGTTCGGATGGGTTGAATTCATAGATGAACTACCGAAACCGAATCAGGTATTTGCCTGCCTGGCAGACAATTCCGGTGGCGTATTCATTGCCCCCTGGCATTCTGGGGTTACCTGGCTTGACTGGAATGGAACACCGGAGCGAAGCGATGATACTTACCTTAACCTGAATCTTACGAACAGCGGACTGCTGAACGATCAGGTAACGGAGATGGCGATTTCCCCTACAGGAGAGGTGTGGTTCGCCCAGGAGGCATTCTTCCAGACTCCATCCGAACCCAGCGGTGTCTGCAGACTATCCTGGACACCAGGCCAGGCGGAAACCGCATCCTGGAAAACCTTTGAACCATCCGATGGGCTTCCATCAGGTTATGTACGGGATGTCGCGTCGACATCCTCATCTTCCATAGCCTGGATGGGCAGCAAAGAGGGGCTTGTGGAAGGGAATGTACAGACAGGACAGGTTCTGTATTACGCAGGTACTTCGCAGGGATTACCATCCGGGGATGTGCAATCGATAGCTCTTTCAAGAAATGAAGATCTCTACGTGGGGACAACCGGCGGTCTCGCTGTGATGAAAGCGGGTGAAGGGACGTTCATGGATGTAGAAGGCGTATCCGGCAATATAGATATTCTTTGTTTTGATAATCTATCCTGCCTCTGGGCGGGGTCTTCAGATCTCTGGGGTGGGTTTCCAGAAGGGCTTTACAGAATTTATCCAAATGGAACCGTTGAAGAGTACAACATATTGAATTCACCACTGCAATCACTTAATGTGAGAAACATAGCCTGCGATTATGACAATGGATTGCTCTACCTTGTTACAGACCATGGTCTATGGAAACTTACCCTTGAACAGGGTATGAGCGGCAGTATCGAGAGTGCTACAGTCTATCCTAACCCTTTCATACCAGGAGATGGACAGGTCCTGGGCGTAGCAGGACTGCCGGATGAGTTATTTGATATTCAGTTATTTGACCTGACGGGGGAACTTGTTTATGAGTCCCTGTCACAGCACAGGAACGTGTTCTCGTGGGATGGTTATGACATGGATGGAAAACTTGCAGCATCCGGGACTTATATTGTTCGGATATCCCAGAACGGTGATCACAGATTCATAAAGCTGGCAATTGTACGATAAAACGGGAAGAGGATCGAATATGAAAGGTGTAGTGCTGGCAGGTGGGCTTGGTACCCGGTTGCGACCATTGACAAGTATAACCAACAAACACCTTCTACCGGTTTACGATCAGCCGATGATCTTTTACCCGATTCAGAAACTTGCTGAAGCCGGAATAAAGGATGTTATGCTGGTTACCGGAGGGGACAGCGCCGGTGATTTCCTGAGATTACTGGGGGACGGATCACAATTCGGGCTTAATACCCTTAACTATGCATACCAGGTTAACGAGGGAGGAATCGCTGAAGCTATAGGTCTTACAAGGACCTTTGTTGGGGGAGATAAATTCGTCGTTATCCTGGGAGATAATATCCTTGAGGATTCTCTTACCGATAAAGTGTCCGCTTTTGAGGGTCAGGAAGACGGAGCCAGAATCCTCCTTAAGTTAGTTGAGAATCCAAGTGATTACGGTGTTGCGGAGCTGGACGGCACCAGGGTTGTCTCGATTGAGGAAAAGCCGGAGAGACCCAGAAGCAGTTATGCCGTGATAGGTGTTTATATGTATGACAGCTTCGTATTTGAGGTTATCGACAGCCTTGAACCATCTGCCAGGGGTGAGCTTGAAGTGACGGATATCAACAACGCTTACCTGAATTTAAACAAGCTTCACGCTGAGATCATTTGCGGATGGTGGGCCGATTCCGGGTGCAGTATTGATGGTCTGCTTCAGGCAGGAATCATGGCAAAAGAACTTCACGGGGGAGAACCGAAATGAGGCTACTGGTTACTGGAGGAGCTGGCTTTATCGGCAGTAACTTTACCAGGATGGCGCTTAAGAACAGGCCTGACTGGGAGATTACCGTTCTTGATAAATTGACGTACGCCGGCAGAATAGAGAATCTGGAAGATCTTGAAACTGATCCCCGGTTCAAATTCATCCGGGGAGACATCTGTGATGAAAGGGCAGTTTCAGAAGCGATGGTTGGGTGCGATACAGTAGTTAATTTCGCAGCGGAAACCCATGTGGACAGATCCATTGATGATTCCTCCTCATTCGTCCGGACTGATATCGAGGGAGTAAGAGTTCTTCTGGAAGCATTCAGAAAGGAAGAGAGGCAGCTCTTCCTGCAGATTTCAACGGATGAAGTGTACGGCAGTGTAGAAAAAGGAAATTCCACAGAAACGGATCTGTTTGCGCCCAGAAGCCCTTACGCGGCGTCGAAAGCCGGAGGTGAGCTTCTGGCCATGAGTTACTGGACTACATACGGGACTCCGGTAACCGTAACCAGAGCTTCCAATAATTACGGCCCCTTCCAGTATCCCGAGAAGCTGATACCGCTGTTCATAACCAATGCCATGACCGGTGAACCTCTCCCTCTTTATGGAGATGGCCTTAACAGGAGGGACTGGCTGTTTGTTGAGGACAACTGCAAAGCGTTGATCATGGTTATAGAGAAATCTGAACCGGGCAGGGTATACAATATTGGAGCAGGACAGGAACACACCAACAGGGAAGTAACCTCTTCCATACTGGAGATTACCGGTGCTGATATGAGCCTTGTAAGATATATTGAGGATCGCCCCGGTCATGATCGAAGATACGCGTTGAATGTAAGCCTTATCGAAAGTGAAATCGGCTGGAAGGCCTCCACAGGCTTCAAGGAAGGCCTTAGAAAGACTGTAGACTGGTACAGCAGGAACAGTGCCTGGTGGCGGAAAATCAAGTCCGGTGAATTCAGGGAGTATTACCTTTCCATGTATCAGGACAGATTGACAAACTCCAGGGAGAACGAATGAGGATTCTGGTAACCGGCGGAGCGGGATTCATAGGAAGCCATCTTTGCGAAAGGCTTCTTGTGGACGGACACGAAGTTCTGGCCATGGATAATCTGCTCACGGGAACAACAGACAATATCGCACATCTTGCCGGCAGAGAGGATTTCTCTTTCATACACCATGATGTAACTAACTACATTTTCGTTCACGGAAGGCTTGATTTTATCTTCCATCTCGCTTCTCCAGCAAGCCCCATAGACTACCTGACCTACCCCATACAGACCCTGAAAGTGGGTTCTCTCGGTACTCATAAAACCCTTGGTCTGGCGCTTGTCAAGGAAGCGGGGTTTATTCTTGCTTCGACAAGCGAGGTTTACGGAGACCCCCTTGTTCATCCCCAGACGGAGGATTACTGGGGCAACGTGAACCCTGTTGGACCCAGGGGTGTTTATGATGAGGCTAAAAGATTCGCTGAAGCGATAACCTTCGCATACAGGAGGTTTCATGGTCTGAATACAAAGGTTGCCAGAATTTTCAATACTTACGGCCCGAGAATGAGAGCGGATGACGGACGTGTAGTACCTGCTTTCATTTCTCAGGCGTTATCCAACAGAAATCTTACAGTATTCGGAAATGGCAGCCAGACCCGGAGTTTCTGTTATGTTACAGATACAGTGGATGGCCTTATTCGATTAATGAAGTCGGATTATCCCGGTCCCGTGAATATCGGTAATCCAAAGGAAATGACAATTTCGGATTTTGCGGAATTTGTACTGAAGCGGATTGATTCGCAAAGCTCCATAGTCCACAGGGAACTCCCGGAGGATGACCCAAAAGTTAGAAAGCCCGATATTTCCCTCGCAAAGGAGAAACTCGGATGGGAACCGATTGTCGAGCTCGAAAAGGGCATTGAAAGAACCATCGAGTATTTCAGAGAGAAACTGAGGGTATTACGGTGAGTGAATTTGATCACAAGGGCAATCTTACAGTGGAAACAGGTTTGATATGCTGATTACAGTATTAATGATAATCCTGGGAAGCGTACCTTTACAACCTTTTTCACAACCGGCTTCACAGGAGCTTTTTAACCTGGAGTCGACCGTTCTTGAACTCGCAAACAGAAGTACTTACGTACTTGGCCCCGGAGACATCGTATCTGTTGTGGTGGAAGGCGGGTCCAGCCAGATTCTTTTAAGTGCGGGCGTTTCTCCCTGGATGCAATGTACTGTTGGAGGAGATGGCTATCTATCCGTATCTGGAATAGGCGCTGTGAATGTAAACGGCATTACGATCGATGAGGCTCAGATCTCCCTCCAGAGAAAAGCATCCGGTTATTATCCGTCAATTCACGTTACATTATCCCTGATTGAACCCAGGATGTTAAGGGTCAATGTGGGAGGTATGATTAATCAACCGGGCACTTATCAACTTACAGCATTGAACAGGGTATCTGATGCTGTTCTCATGGCAGGCGGGATTTCAACCTTCGGTTCACGCAGGGGAACAATGTATTCGGATTGCGGAGATACGCTCTGTATCGATCTTAATATCCATCCGGGCAGCGTTTCTTTCGTTTCTAATCCGTTTCTTACAAATAACGCAGGCATTATCATCCATGTATGTGAGAATCCTGTATACCTTCTCAGTACCGCGAATGCCATGGAAACGCGTGAACTGCAGCCGCTCGACGATTTCGAATCCCTCCTGGCCAGAATGGGCGGAGTGTCAGGCAATATCAGCCTCCTTGACTGTAGAATAATCCGTGATGAAACCCGGATACCTGTTTGGGATCAGGAGGAAGGTTTCCTAAGTACGGAGCTTCTTCCCGGTGATACGATAATTTTTGTTTCTCTGAAAGATTCGATAATGGTTGGGGGGGCGGTAGGTGTTCCGGGTTCAGTGCCTTACAATCCCGAGAGCACTGTTCGGGATTATATTGTGTCGGCCGGTGGTCCTGTGAATATGGCCGGCAGCGGTATCACCGTTCATCGGAACGGCCGGGAGGCTGAGCTTGATGAAAACGTTGAAGATTCACATCTTCTCCCCGGAGATGTTGTGAATGTAAATTATAACTGGTTCAACAGGAATTCAGTTCTGATCTCGCTTGTAACGTCTGTAATTTCAATTGGAATAACAATTTATGCGATCAGCAACTAGAATGTGTTTATGGAAAATAGTATAGAGAACTCCTTCGCAGGAAAATGGATACGTTCCATTGCGATGAACCTGCGCAGAATTGCATTGCTCTGCATTGTTGTGGCTGTTGCCTCGTCAGTATGGGCGTTGACTAGAAAGCAGTACTGGACCGCCTCTGCGATTACCGTTGTCCCAGGTGGTCAGCAGTCATCCCTTGGCGGTCTTGCAGGGATCGCCGGACTGGCAGGCAGTCTGCTGCCCGATCAACTGAGCGGCATTGGAAGCATGATGGGCATGGAGTCATCTGCGCTGGATGTAAATCTCGTTTTCCAGGTTCTCACTTCCAGAACGGTTTGTGAGCGGATAATATTCCAGTATGACCTTCTGGCGGATATGAAGGTTCCCACAATGGACGATGCTCTGCTGAAATTCAGAGAGAGGGCTTCTGTCTTTCTGACACCCGAGAGCTTTTTCGTAGTGTCAATGGAAGCTGACAGCAGAGAAAAAGCAGCGGCAATTGTGAATGACATCATAGAATTCTCCAACCAGGAGCTTTCAACCATTATTACCAGCAGAGCCAGAAGAAGCAGGATTGCAGCAGAAGAGTTTCTCAGTGCAGCCGAGGAATCTCTCCTTATAGCCCAGGACAGAATGGAGAACTTCCGGGAGGAAACCGGATTGTTGTTTCCCGAACAGCAGGGTGTTCTTTCCATTGATCTGCTGGGTACTCTTGAAACGGAGCTGATTCTTGCCGAGGCGGAACTTGCGGGTGTCAGCGGGACAATGTCATCATCCAGCACAGTTTATCTTGAGATAGCCAGAAGGGTAGCCTTCCTCAGAAACAGTATGCTGGGCAAAGCTGCAGGGGACAGCCTCAGTTACTTCCCGGGGCTGGACAGCATGCCTGCCATGCTCAAGGAATACGAAAACATCGCTATTAACCTCGAAACCAGACGGGCGATCTATCTGATGCTGAGGCAGGAACTCGAATCCCTTAAGCTGGAGGAAGCGAAAGACAGCCCTACATTAGAAATACTGGTTCCTGCCGTTCCATCCGCTCTGAGATCATATCCCAAGAGAGGTAAACTGGTTATCCAGTATACCGCTATTGCCTTATTCCTTTCCCTTCTCTGGATTGCGGTGATAACCTACGCAAAACAACTTATGGATGATGAGACTACCGGTCCATTCTGGAATACTATACTGAGAACCTCACGAAACCAGCTTTTCCCCAGGCGGAAAAGAACAAAGACCCAGAGCAGACTGTCCTGATTCTGTATGTCCATCAATGGATAAACCATGATACACAGAAAATTCGATCCGAATAAGGATAAGGAAGCCTGCCACAGGATATGGCGGGAAATAGCCTGGATTGAAAATGAAGATCATGAAAAAGCTATGGATATTCTTCTGGAGGGCAGCCGCGTCCTGATAGCTGAACTCAACGGTATTGCTGAAGCCCTGGTTCTCTCTTCACCCGGTCAGATCAGATATCTTGAAAATGATATCTCTCTTTCTGCCGTATGCGGAGTTACAACAAGTTATGTCGGTAGAAGAAGAGGTCTTGCGGGGAAGTTAACAGCTGAGCTGGTAGCACTTGATGCTGCAGAAGGGGCTTGCCTCGCAGGGCTGGGAATATTCGATCAGGGATATTACGATAAACTTGGATTCGGAACAGGACCTTACGAAACCTGGCTCGGGTTTGATCCTGACTCCCTGAATCTGAACGTAAGGCCCCCTGCGCCGGTTCGTCTTTCGAAGGATGACTGGGAACTTGTCCACAGGTCCAGGCTGGCAAGGATGCGTGTTCACGGTAATGCTTCCCTTCTGCGCGAAGAGACGACGAGATCCGAGATGCAATGGAGCAAGAAAGGTTTCGGTCTCGGATACATGGATCCTGAAAGTGAACTGCTCTCGCATCATTTCTGGTGCAGATCCGCGGAGGGTGAGCACGGCCCCTACTTCATCAGCTGGATGTGTTACAGTGATTACTTTCAGCTTCTGGAGCTTCTGGGGCTTCTGAAGAACCTTGGTGACCAGGTTCACCTGATAAAACTCAACGAGCCTGCAGCGATTCAGATGCAGGATCTTCTGAAGACTCCCTTCAGGAACTATAGAAAAACCGAGAGATCCAAGTACGAAGCCACAAGCAGAGCAATGGCATACTGGCAGATCCGTATATGCAACCTGGAAAAGTGCCTTGAGAAAACCGTACTTCACGGAGATTCGGTTACCTTCAATCTTCAACTGAAGGATCCTATTGAGAATTATCTTGAACATGACGCTCCATGGCGTGGAATATCCGGCAATTACATAGTTACACTGGGGCCCCGGTCCCATGCGGAGAACGGGCATGACAGCTCTCTTCCCTTGCTGGAAGCTTCTGTCGGCGCTTTCACAAGGATGTGGATCGGAGCAAGGCCGGCATCGGGACTTTGCGTAACTGATGATCTGGCAGGACCGGAGGAGCTGATTAGAAAACTTGACAGCATTCTCCGGCTTCCAGCTCCCAGAGTTGACTGGGATTATTGAGAGGGAAGCGATTATGAAAATTGCAGCATTCGTAGGAAGTCCAAGACCCGACGGTGTTACCGATGCGGTGGTGAGGCAGGTTCTGTGCGGTGCAGATGATAAAGGAGCTGATTCCGCGGTATTTCATATCGGGCTGCTTCACATCATGGGCTGTCATGCATGCATGAAGTGCCGGAAGACGGGGATATGTGTTCTTGATGATGATATGAAACCTTTATTCGAGGAATTGAAAAAAGCTGATTGTATAGTCCTGGGTACACCCATTTACTTCTACTATATGACTGCCCAGATGAAGGCTTTTACAGACAGGCTTTTCAGCCTGATAGGAGAGGGCTTCAAGAGCAGGCTGGGACGAAAGAAAACCGTCTTCGTTGTAACTCAGGGGGCTGACGATCCTGATCTTTTCAGCAGCCAGATCGAAAGTATGAAGAAGGCATGGGGTATGGCGGGTCTTGATATCACCGAAACAGTCCAGGTGTGCGCCCTGGAAAGCGCCGAAGAAGTAATGGAAGATGAAGAGCTCATGAGAAGGGCTTTCCTTGCCGGACAGGATCTTTGCACGTAGTAAGGGTTAAAGCGTTTCGAGCATCTCCGACGTGAGCTTCCTGTAAATGCGGAAGCGCAACCCGCCAAGGTGTTTCCCTCCATACCATCTGGCAACCGCGACAAGAGCATTCTCGGTAGAGGATTTGCGCAGCACGTCCAGGATAACATTTCCCGCACCGCTTTCACCCCCGTCGCCTTTCATCTCACTTATTCTTCCCTCCAGCGTAAGCCTGCATGCCCAGCTTACGTGGCTGGCTTTGCGCATTCTGCAGTGACGGAGCAGCTCCTCCAGGGCTTTTGCAGGATCCTGCCCTGCGACCAATCGAATACCGCCTGCTGCAAATCTGCAGGCACCAACCCTGGTTTTCGGACCCGCTGCCGGTTGTCCGGAACCTTCATTACCACCCGGCAAAGCAGTTCCCTGTATTGCTGGTCACAGTACACTCCTGGCTCTGAAGAAATACCTGTGGAAAGCAGTATCGGATATCTTTCCAACGAAGCGCACAAGGCATGAAATTACAATCCATGTGAAAGCTAATCTACCGAAGAAAATACCCGTAATACTCCCCCCGAGAGACATCATCAGAAGTGTATCCTCAACAATGGCATGTGAAAGCCCCATGAGGGATATGGAGAAGAACACATCCCTGCTGGAGAGTTTTCCCGAGTTTACATCCCGGATGATAAGCCCTCCCCCGTAAGATATACCCAGAACCATGCCAAGTATGGTTACTGTGCCGGCGGATTTTCCGATACCCATCGAAGTCAGAACAGGTTCAAGTATCCTGTTCATAAGCCTGGTTATACCGAGTTTATCCAGGATCTTCATAAGAATGATCAGTACGAGTACTATGAAGAATATGACTGCAAGGTTCCGCAGCTGTGAGATGCCCCATGCAGCAAGGCTGCTGCTGCCGGGTGACGCTTCCCAGAGGATACTTCCCTCCTCCTGAAGGAAACCTCCCATAGTGTAAATACTGTTAAGGATGAATCCGAAAAGAAGCGCGCACAGTATCCGAAATGGGATCATGAAGCGTATTCTCACACCCGTCTTTCTGGCGATGGTGGTCTCGACCGGCATGGAGTGGGCTACAAGAATCATGCAGCCTATAACGGTCAGCTGGGCTGTTGACATATGAAGACCCGGGGCAATTGAGGCGAATATGACAATCCCGCCGTACATGTTGGTTATAACAGCTGTCGCCCATACCAGCCCCATCTCACCGGGCAGGCCCACAAGGCTCATTACAGGCTCAAAAGCTGTCGCAATGTATTTTACCAGACCCAGCTCACTGAGGATTTTAACAGCGATAACAACAGGGACCATTATCCGGAAGAGGATGAAGCTTACCCCCGAAGCCTCTTTGATCTGTTTCCATGCTGCTGCCAGTACAGTCAAATTCTGTCCTTTCATATTCTGCGGAAGATAATCAATTTTCGTATAATCCGGATAGACTGAACGGGGAAATTGTGTATCTGCTTCTGATAGAGGTGAGATCAAATGCTTGAGATGCTTTTCAGCCTTTTCCATGAGAGCGGGGAAGAACTGTACCTTGTCGGCGGTTACGTAAGGGACCGACTGCTGGGATTGAAAACCAGAGATTACGATTTTACCACAAGCGCCAGACCTGAAGTTACGATGGACATACTTGGATCGGGAGGCTTCCGGGTTATCCCGGTCGGAATGGAATTCGGAACCGTTGCTGCCATCATTGACACTGATTCCGATCCGGCTGAGATCCAGATAACCACGTACAGATGCAAGGAGAGTTACCGCAAGGGTTCCCGTCACCCAGCTGTTGTCTTCGGCGTGAATCTTGAGGAGGACCTCGTAAGGCGCGACTTTACCGTAAACGCCATGGCGATGGATGAAAGGGGTGCTGTTATCGATCCGCTTAACGGGCGGAAGGATCTGAAGGATAAGGTTATCAGGACTCCTCTGAATCCTGAAGAAACCTTCAGTGAAGACCCGCTGCGTATGCTCCGGGCGTTCCGTTTCGCCTGCCGCCTTGGTTTTTCAATCGAGAAAAAGACATTGGAAGCAATCGGGAAGCAGCATAACTGTATAGTGGATATTTCGAGGGAACGCTGGAAAATGGAAATGGACTTCCTCCTTACAGCCGATGACGGTGAAGAGGTGTCCAGAGTTCTGCAGATGATGAGGGATACGGGAATTCTTCAGGATATGATACCGCAGTTCACTGTAATGTTCATGCAGGACGGTATGCCCCAGGGCAAAGCCCATTACGGTAATGTCTGGGAGCACACACTTGATGTTTTGAAAAATACAGAAGGCAGCAGAACATGTCTTCGCTGGGCGGCCCTTCTGCATGATATAGGAAAACCTCCGTGCAGAACCGTTGATGAAGATGGAAATACACATTATTACGGCCATGAGAAGATTGGCTCTGATTATGCTGCAGAAACAGCCGACAGGTTCAGGTTCTCAAGAAAGGAAAGGAAGTGTTTATCCTTTCTGGTTGCAAATCACATGAGGCCTGTGCTTTACTCCAGAGAATGGTCAGACAGGGCGGTAAGAAAACTTGCGATTGAATCCGGAGAATACCTGGACCTTCTGCTGGATCTTGCGCGAGCTGATATAGCTGCCCATACCGAACCCTACGCTTCCGAAGGGGCAGGGAGGATGGCAGAGCTGCGGGAAAGACTGCAAAGGCTTACTCCCGATACCCGCAGGCGGGTCCTTCCCAGAGATCTCGGGAAAGTACTGATGAAGATAGCAGACGATGGATCACCGTCCGAAACAGGAATAATCCTCAGTAATCTTGAAGAACTGGTTCATCAGGGAATTCTTCCCAAAATGGCATCCACTCAACTGTATCTTGATTACATTGCCGAACATCCGGAGCTTAAGCAGAAACAGTATAACTGAACCCGGATGAGTTTCGATTCCCGGACATTGACAGATCAGATTTCTTGCGTATCTTTATTGACCGAACGGTCAGTCAGTCACTCCGAGGATAGGTGGTTCATGAGTACAAAAGAAAGCATAATGGATGCAGCCGAGGAGATTTTTGTCAACAATGGATTCTCCGGCTCTTCCATGAAAAGCATTGCTGAGCAGGCTCATGTTGCAAAGAGCCTTCTATATCATTACTTCTCATCAAAACGTGAGCTGTGGGATGATGTCATTCAAAGAAGAGTATCCCTGGCAAAACTTCCGGACAGGATGATAGAGATGGTGTCATCCATTGCTGCAGACGGCCTGGAGGCAGTAAGGGCAAAGAAGAATCACACAACCTATTTTGAGTTTCTCAGCGATAACCCCCAGTTCGTACGGATGCTGGCGTGGCTCGATGCAGAACAATCTCTATGGATCTGTCCTCCCCCTGAAGTGAGAAGTGAAATTATCACCAGGCTTGGGGAACTGCAGAAGAAGGGAATATTCAGGGATGACATAGATCCAAGAATGTTCGTCATCTGTTTCATGTCCATCTGCGAGATGTGGTTCATCTCCCGCAGCAGGAATGCAGCGTGGTTTGACGAGGATACGGACGAGGATGAACTGAGCGTGAAATACATTGACGCAGTCGGGAAGATTCTTCTTGATGGGATGGCGGCATCAAAATGAAAAGGATCATTGTAAGGCTTGTACCGGTTCTTCTTCTGCTGGTATCCTGCGGTCAACCGGAGAAAACAGCTGATAAATCCATCCCGGTAACAGTGATGGTAGCGGAAACACAGGTGATAAGTTCAACAGTTGTCGCTGCATGCAGGCTCGAATCGGGCAGCGAAGCTGTCATTACCGCTATGAGTCCGGGTAGAATACTTGCAGTTACCGCCCGCGAAGGTGATGAAGTTCAGGAGGGGGATATCCTTGTTGAGCTTTCAACGGATCAGCAGTACAGCAGCGCTGTTTCCGCTTCATCAGCACAGCTTACGGCTGCCAGAACGGCAGCATCAAATGCTCAGGCTAACCTTCGCCGGGCAGGGAGACTAAGGCTGGATGGAGCTATAAGCGAAAATGAATACGAAATGGCCGTAGCCGCATCAGCGGCTTCAGAAGCAAACGTCAGGCAGGCTTTTGCAGGATACGAAAATGCAAGCAGCATGGAGGAAAGCGGAAAGATACTGGCACCGTTCAGCGGGACAGTCACCCGTGTCTGGGCAAGGGAGGGCTACCTTGCTTCGGGCCCTCTAATTTCAATAGCAGACGGTGGTATCATGAAGTCAGAACTGCTGATCTCCGGTCGACATCTGCATTATCTGGCCGAAGGTCTGCCGGTTGTCCTCGGCACTTCACATTACCCCTCAGACCTCTTTCCAGGAGAAGTAGTCTCCTTTTCATCTTCTGTTGATCCCTTATCGGGACTGGTTTCAGTGATGGTTCAGTTCCATGACAGTTCCGGCAGGCTCCGTTCGGGGATGACCGGAACTGCAACTATAGGGCTTGAAACCTCGGAAGATACAGTAGTTCTTCCCCTTCGGGTGCTGATTCACAATGATGAATCCTCATGGGAGACGGCACTTATCCGTAATGGTGCTGTCGAGATAGTTCAGGTTGAAATCGGAATAATCAACGGGACGAATTTTGAAATAACCATGGGGGTCGAACCGGGAGACTCGGTTATTTATCTTGGTCATCATCTTGTTGATGATGGTTCTCCTGCACGGGTGGTGCAGCGATGAGCCTTCCAGGACTTGCTATAAGAAGAAGAGTTACTTTCCTTATGATCTTCATAGTAATGGCTGGTGCCGGGCTGTTTGCAGTAACGCAGCTTGGGATCGATTACTTTCCCAAAGTTGACCTTGGCCAGATCTCCGTCGTAACCATCCTCCCCGGCGCCGGGCCTTCCGAAGTGGAGGGGCTTATAACCGAGATAATTGAAGATGCGGTCTCCGGAGTTGAGGGTGTTGAAACTGTTGTTTCCGTTTCCAAGAACGGCGTCAGCATGATAACGCTTGAACTTAAGAACAGTGCCGATATCGACCAGGCTGAGATTGATATCAGGGATGCAGTGGACAGGGTGAAAAGCCAGCTTCCGGACGGAGCAACCGATCCTATCATAATGGCGATGGAATCCAGTATGAAGCCCTTGATAATGGTGACTTTCAGCAGCGATATCATGAACGGTACTCAGATAAGGCAACTTGTGGATGAGGATATTTCACCAAGACTGGGGAGGGTCGAGGGTATATCGTCCGTCGTTATCAGCGGCGGGCAGGTCAGACAGATCAATGTTGAAGTCGATCCTGTGCTGCTTGCCGAGACCAGAATTCCCATTTCACGTGTATATGGCGCTCTCAGTTCTGTAGGGGGAGACCAGCCGGGCGGTGACATAAGAGACGGCAATATGGAGTTCGCTGTCAGTGTGAAATCAGGCTTCGACAATCTGCAGAGTATCCGGGAGCTGGTAATAGGTGATCAGGGTGATAGACACGTCAGGCTTGAAGAAGTAGCGGTGATCGTTGATGGCCATGCAGAGCAGACCGAATACACTCACCTTAATCAGGGAGAGGCAATCCTTCTGGTTTTCAGGAAGAGCTCCGATGCCAACACCGTGAATACATGCAACAGGCTTGAATCTGCGATTATTGAAGTCTCGGAGGAGTATGCAGGTACGCTGGAAACCGAGATAATCTACAATCAGGAAAGGTTCATTACCGGCTCCATGAAGGATCTCATGCTAACAGCGGTGCAGGCGATCCTGCTTGCCGCAGTGGTGCTCACATTCTTCCTGGGCTCGGTATCCAACGCTGGAATAATCAGCCTTTCCATGCCCCTTTCATTCGTGGCGTCATTTGCGATGATGTACCTGCTTGGAGTGAGTCTTAACATCATGTCCCTGGCAGGATTGAGCATATCCATCGGTATGATAGTGGATAATTCGGTTGTTGTTCTCGAGAATATTCATAGATGGCGAAGGGAAGGTGAAGGCCGGGCGGAAGCAGCCGAACATGGTGCCGGACAGGTTGGAATGGCAGTAACAGCATCAACCCTTACGACCGTTGCCGTATTCATCCCGATGCTGTTCGTTCCGGGGATGACCGGACAGATATTCAGGGACCTGAGCCTGACCATCGCCGCTGCCCTTTTCATATCACTGTTCGTTTCCCAGTCCCTCATACCTGTGCTGGCCTCAAGGTCGAAGAATCTGATCAAACAGCACTCAGAGCGTGCACTGTCAACAAAGATTCAGCGATGGCTGGAAAGATTGGAAGAACGATACTCCAGAGCAATCGGCTGGTTTACCGAACATTCAAAATTCGTTTTCATTCCTGTGATCCTCCTGTTCGTAATATCGGTTTTCGTAATGAGATTCATTCCAAAGACCTTTCTTCCGGAACCGAAGGAGGGTCTCATTGAAATCGATATCAGCCTTGCTCCCGGAACCGGTCTTGAATTCACGGACAGCCTGCTGGTGGAGATAGAAGGCAGAATTCTCGAAATAATAGAGCCGGGTGATCTGGATAATTCCTATCTGAATACAGGCAAACAGGAGGGCATGGGCGCGCTGTTCGGTTCTTCGTCCTCTGCAAACGGAGAGTTAAGCCTTTACTTCGTCAGAGAGAGCGAGCGATCCAGGAGTATTGAGTATTACGATACCGCGATACGTGATCTGCTCCGCTCAGTGCCCGGAATCGAATACAGTCTTACAAGCGGAATGCCTATCGGCAACGACTTACCCGTGAGTATAGTTATATACGGAAGAGATCTCGACGAGCTTCGAAGTGTCGGGGAACTGGTAAAATCGGAGATGAAACGAATTCCCGGAACAGTTGATGTCTCATTCTCAATGGAGAACCAGCTGATGCAGATAGACTTCGTGCCGGATGAGAACGTACTGTTTCTCAGGGGAAGATCTCCGGTTGCGATAGGATTGGAAGTCACAGTTGGTATTCTCGGACTTGATGCCACTACCTATACGGAAAACAATCAGGAGTATGATGTTAACCTCCGTTATTCGGAGGAGGACAGATCGAGCTTGGAAGCTATGGCGGGTATTATCGCATACGGCATGCCGCTGGATGCATGGGGCAGTTTTCAGAACACACTGGCCCCCGAAGAGATAGGAAGAAGGAACAGAACACGGACAGTGGAGGTCAGCTGCAGGATAGCAGGCAGAGCTCTGGGTGATGTTGCATCCGATGTTGATGTCATGATGGATACACTGGACCTCAGCGGGCACAGGTACGAAATCCTCGGTGATATCAAGGATAGGGGTGAAGCGTTCGGGACCATGGCTATAGCGATCGGAGTTGCAATAATCCTTGTTTATATGATAATGGCCTCCCAGTTCGAGTCACTGCTCGAACCCTTCATCATAATAGTCGAAGTTCCCCTCGCCATGATCGGAGTTATCTGGACACTGTTCCTGACGGGGACTACAATGGGGCTTACTGCGCTTGTCGGTTTGCTGATGCTTGCAGGAATAGTGGTTAATAACGGTATTGTGTTCGTAGATTACGCGAATCAGCTGAGGCGGAAAGAGGGGATGTCCTCCAGGGATGCCATTGTAATGGCCGGAAGGAAAAGGATGCGTCCAATACTCATGACCGCGATAACGACTATTCTGGCACTCATGCCGCTCGCGATCGGGGCTACGGAAAGCTCCGTTATGTGGGCTCCAATGGCTCGAACCGTAGCCGGAGGCCTTGCGGTCGCCACGGTTCTGACACTGGTCGTTCTGCCATGCCTTTATGTGAAGCTGGACAGATGGCATAAGGACTCCCGGAGCTTTGCTCCGAAATAGTACTGACTTGAAGAGTACGAAAACAATTACTGCGATATTGATGATTCTCATCCCTGTCTACGAGGCAGCCTCGCCAGGGCAGATCTTGAGTTCAGGGATGGAGAACTTGGCAAAGCCGAGGACGACTACAACAGAACCCTGCACAGGTTCTCTTGACCAGGAGATCGAATTACCGCTGGGAATGGATATTCTCATGGAGTAGCGATGTCAAATATGATTTTCAGTGCCCGCAGTGACAGTATGTGTTCAAATTCAATATGCCTGCTGTCGCTGAACTGGTAACGCCGTAAAAGAGCACTGGTTTATCCTGATCCAGAAAACCTGCAATTGTTCCATTTACAACGGTTGACCCAGTAGCGAATATCAAATCGCACCATTCTATAGCATCAGCGGTCATCTCCGGTGGCTCTATAAATACACCAAAGATGCAAGATCCAATATTATCCCTGTCCATATCAACAACCCTGACAATGTATTTCAATGCAAGTATTTCAAGAAATCTAGGTTGATGCCCGACAAGAAAAACATTCTTCCGGGGTCCGATAACCTCGGATAGATGCTGTGCGCATTCTACGGGTTCTGCATCCCTGCAGTGAATCGTTTTATCGCAAAGAGTGAGATATCTGAAAACAGCATTCAGACCGGATATGAAAATGGATCTTCTCCTGTTCGAGTTCAGTTTGATATCCAGAAGGTCATCAACCGTAAAATCCACATTTTCAAACTCATCTGTAAAAGCCTGACCTCTTGCACCCCTGAAAACAGCTTCTACCATGACTTCCTTACCCTTGATTATAGCGTAGTCATCGTGTTCGGGTTTTCCTATAGCTTCTGCAGCGGAAAGAGCCTTGCATTTTACACTTATATTCTGTCCTGAGAGATTGTGTTTATCGATTTCCTCTCTCAGAGCTTCTCTTAATTCTTCATACAAATTCAATATTCGTTGAATTCCTTTCCGTGATTTAATCTGGATCCGGTCTGCTTATAAGCATAACGATTCAAGTCGTATTTCCTTCAGTTTTCAATGACTGCATTCTGTGAGCTTTGATAAATATACAGTTGTGAGTCAGGCGCAGCACTCGCCGGATCATCAATCCGTGAACAGTATTTGCTGTTTCCATTTCAAATAGTATTTTAACTTCTGCAAAGCACTGTTGTCATAACTATTTCAGGATTACCCGAACCCGGTTTATAGGAGAATTTCATAAATGGAATACAGTCTGATAATCTTCGATGCCGACGGAACGCTCAGGTACTGTACGGTTGAGGGGCAGCCATGTCCGAACAGAGCCGGAGAATGGGAACTTTACCCGGATGTAATTAAGAAACTGGCCCCATTCGATTGGACTCACCCCGGAGAGGAATCTGGAGTGGGTTACGGTATTGCCAGCAACCAGGGAGGTGTGGGCGTTGGTTACTTCTCGGAGGATACCGCCATGCAACTGCTGGAGGACACGTTCAGGGAAGCTTTCGGGTTCAGTCCAGCGGAAGGTACTATCAAGATGTGTCCTCACGTTCCTCACACCGGTTGCGGCTGTAGAAAACCTGATCCTGCAATGCTCAACAATCTGATGAAGCTATATGGAGAGCCTGCAGAACGAGTTCTTTTTGTAGGAGACCGGGATGCCGACAGGAATGCTGCCCTCAACGCCGGCTGTGATTTTCAGTGGGCCAGCGAGTTCTTCAACAGGGATCCAGAGTAATGATCTGGAATGGAGAATGAATTAGCCACCATTCCGGTTGCTATTCTTGACTGCCAGACTACGGGAGCCGCTCCTTCGAAAGGGTTCCTGCTTGAGATAGCCTGGACAATCCTGCCTTCGGGTAGAGAAGGGTACGAACCTGAGATACATTCCCATCTGGTCTTACTGCCGGATGGAGAGACAATACCGTTTCGTATTTCAAGGATGACCGGCATCTCGGCAGAAATGTCCAGGGATGGCCTTGACCATCGCGAACTTGCGAAGCTTCTGATTCCGATTTTTAGAAACACTGTCCCGGTTGCTCATTTTGCCGTTTTTGAACAGCGATGGATCGACCATCTTTTCTCGAGCAGTCTCCCTGATGAGGAGATACCACGGATCATATGTACACGGGAAATAGCAAGAAGGCTCTTTCCCCGTCTGCCAAGAAAGGGAATCAGGGCTCTTGCCGGATACCTGGGATATTCCATGGATGAGAAGAAGAGGGCTGCCGAACACGTCCGGGCCACTGCACTGATCTGGGCCAGACTTGTTTCAGAGCTGAACGGAAAGGGCATCATGACCCTTGCGCAGCTCCATGATTTCCTTGCCGAACCACCTTCGCTCAGCATAGGCAGCTGGGACTACCCTTTGCCGAAGGACACAAGGCTATCCCTGCCGGACGCACCGGGTGTGTATTGCCTTCTCTCAAAAGAGGGGAAGGTACTGTATGCCGGGAAGGCATCCTCTCTGAAGAGACGGGTTAACAGCTATTTCACCAGAAGGAAAGCTGACGAGAAAACCCTTGAACTTGTCTCACAGGTTTACGATGTATCCATTGAAGAGTGTGAAACTCCCCTCGAAGCAGCATTGCTTGAATTCAGCACAATCAGAAGATTTGATCCTCCTTACAATATTGCTCTGAGAAAAAGCGGTAGAGGAATTGTATTTCTATCGGAAGATCTTTCCACGCGCTCATCAACCCCCGGGAGCGGTTTCGTGTGGGGGCCTGTTCCGGACAATTCCCAGGCATTGCTGCTCAACGACCTGCTTTGCGCGGCGAATGATGGAGGCACCGTACCTGCGAAACTGCTGGGTCTGGATTATCGGCCTCTTGATGACGGAGCGCTGGAGTCGGGATTTTCAATATTCAGAGATGAATTCCTTCCCTGCTCACCCGCTTCCATAAGTGTACTTCTGTCAGCAGGCCAGGCTGCATGGTTACGGCGGATCGATGAGAAGGAGAACAAATCTGACGAAAAGGATGAGGATAGCGATACGGTAGTAACAATTGATACAGAGGGAGTGAAGAAGCACCTTGAATGGCTGCTTGCAGCTGGAGTCAGAGACCTCCGGAGAGGGGCATGGTTCTGCCAGCTGGGCTGGTCATCCCTGGCATGGAAACCAGCATTTTCGGACAGTAACAGGTGTGCTGTATTCAAAGCGGGAAAAATGGTTTCATCGGGATGGATAAACAAGAAAGAATCACCTTCACCTGAAACGGTATCCAGAATTGAAAAACAGCTTCAGATTAATCCCGGGTTGTACGATCTGTTGTCGGTACTTGATTCCGAAGTGAGACGGATCACTGCTGACGGCAGCCTGAGGGGAGTTCGCACTCAAGGAGGAAACGTTCTTGATGGAAAGAAACTCAAGGGGTTGTACAGATTCATCTGAAGAGGATATGAATGCAGTACCTCAATGCAGATCACGGTTTTCATTTTCCGATCCATGGTGTTCCTTCTTGCACTCGTACATGAGATCATCCGCTTTTGTGAGAATTTCGTGGATGGAGATATCCGATCCCGGATCCCATATTGCTGAACCAATCGACAAAGTAACCGGAAATTCCATGGTGGAGCTGATCTCCTGTAAATCGTATAACTCATCATGCAGACGCTCAACGACCCGTCCGATCTCTTCCCCTGTTTCCGGGAGGAATAACAGGAATTCGTCACCGCCATACCGTATCACGCTATCGGATTTCCTGACAACCTTCTCCAGCTTCTGTGCTACGGCACAAAGAACCTCGTCACCCTTCTGATGACCAAAACGGTCATTAACTTCCTTGAAGTTGTCAATGTCTATCATGACGATCCCGATGGAGTGGTTATATCTTCTTGCTCTGTCCACTTCCCTCTCTATTGCTTCATCGAAGTAGTGCCTGTTGTGGACACCAGTCAGCGGGTCATGAATAGCCTGGGCTCTGAGTTCATGGTGAAGCCGGATCCTGTTGACAGCTTCTGATGCATGACCCAGCAGTAATTCCAGAAGATTGGCCTGCTCATCCTCGATTCGATCAGAAGTGTTCCCAAATCCTGTGAAGACACCTGATGTTCCCACTGGAGATCCAATCAGAGGGAGGTAAGAAGAATTTATGACTTCACGGCTCGATTGATTCTCGATTGTGTTGTCTGGTTCAACGAGAGTTTTCCGAAGCAGGTAGGATCTTCCCGCAAGACCCTCACCGGGCAGGAAGCTCTCCCGCTGCAGCTCCGCGAGATCTGGTGTGGAGAAGAAGGCTGGAACCAGCCTGTCCTTTCTGGTTACCGAGATCGAGCATGCAGGAAAATCAAGTACAATGCAGGCTGCAGAGATGACGCAATCGTAAACCTTTTTCTCGGAGTCGCACTTTGCGAGGTTTCTGGCGATTCCGTGCAGACTCTCTATTCTTCTTCTCGATCTATTGAGGCTTTCGGTTGCTCTATTCTTTTCTGTGATGTCTCTGTAGATGCCGTAGAACGCTACCTGAAGGTCGTCTATAACAATGGGAGAAGCAAGTAACGAAACTTCGATCTTTGTGCCATCCTTCCGCGTTCGAGCGGTCTCAAAAGATACTCTGAGGCCGCTGCTGACTCTTTCTGTTATGTCGATGGCCTCATCGAGAGAGTCCTCCGAGGTGATGATCTCGTCGATATTCCTGTCTTTGATCTCTTCCAATTCGTACCCGAACATCCTGAGGAACTCACCGTTGCCATTCAGAATGGTGCCATCGTTCGCGACCATTACGATGCCTTCCTGAGCTCTCTCGAACAACTGCTCCAGGAGTGCTTTCTGGCGCCTGAGATCGGATTCTGCTTCCTTCCTGCCTGCGATGTCGCGGTAAATTCCATAGTACCCCACCACCCGGTCATCTACCGATATCGGTGATGCAAGAACCGAGACGTTGAGGACACTTCCGTTCTTGCTTCGCCTCTTTGTCTCAAGGATTTGTTTACTACCGGTCACGACTGCAGACGTAACACCTCTGGCTTCCTCATTCAGATCATCGGGAGCGACGAGATCATCGATGCTCTGCCCGACGGCCTCATCTGATGAGTAACCGAACAGCCTTTCGAATTCCCTGTTGACCCGCTGGATTATCCCATGGCTGTCAACCATGACAATTCCCTCCTGCAGACCTTCGAACAGCATCTCCAGGTATGCCTTCTCCGCTTCAAGTGCCTTCTGCAGTCCTGTATTATCGGTAATCGTCTTCTTGTTGATCATTAGACCTCATCATCTGCTTGAATGCGAGAAGCCTGATTTCTGAAAGCTCAATCAATCTTTATTCAGGGAATATCGCGCTTCAGTCCTTCGATATTCTCCCTGGCATGCGACCTTATTTCCTCCAGCTTGAGAAGAAGATCATCGTTAGTGCGCTGGGAAAGTTCCGCGAAGGATTCGAGAGTAGTGATGTTTAGGAACGGTCCAAGTGTAATCTCCACTCCCAGACTGAATTTAACGTTCTGCATGACATCCGAGAGATCTCTGTTACTGATTGCCAGCTGTTCAAATTCTGCAATGGCTGCAAGAAAGCGGACATTATCGTTCATTGTATACGACGCGCCGAAATTAGCATCTCTTCCGTCCCATTCCAGTATAAGCGATATGTTTCTTGTGGGATGGTAATCAAAACCGCCGAAAAGACCTCTGAAAGGGTTCGATATTCCGTCAGATTCCGAATTCTTACCCTGTCTGAACCTTCCTATACCGTAACCCAGATGAAAGCATGCAGGCACATTGGAGAAATAATCAAGGTTCTTTGTCAGCACCACATACGCAGAAAAATTCTGTGATTCCTCGTATTTGTAAAGACTGTCCTGCGTATCCCGGAAGAATTCGTAATCCTTTTCTCCGATGATATTCTGACATCCGAATGCAATAGCGGGGATAGTTGTACTCTCCCTGATAGCGAGTACTCGCACATTACCGGAAATACCGGCATCTCCCAGCCAGGTAATTCCTAACTGAGCCCTGTTGAAAAGACCGAATTCAAGATGACCAGCTATTGCAAAATCGCTTTCAGTAGTGCTGTCCGCGTTTTCGTAGCTGAATGCGGTGACTGCCCCACCTACTTTGACCTGCGTGTGCAGAAGCATGGAAGCGGTCGGTATATCGATCAGACCAGATCGGGAAAATGGAAGAGAGCCTGCAAGGGCGGAATTTGCTGTGGCTAACAGAATAACCAGTGAAAGAATCCGGACAGTTTTCATTCATTACCTCCAAACATTCCTGAAAATAAAGGTCTTTAAGGTGCCGTGCAATAGCATCGTCATTGGAGAATACCATTGTCTGCTGTTCCTGCAGGCGCCGCATGCGAGGATGAAGAGAATCGGAATTGAATACACTGCTCAAGAATCGATCTGTAACTGGTACGCCGTGGTAGACGCATTCCGAACTTGCGCCATACCTGGGATGAAGTTCTAAAGTCGCAGACTGCCCAACCGTAGTGGATGTGTTTAGAACTTGTGCCATCGCTAGAGTCGGATCTATAGAGTAGCTCTATGGTGAACCATGG